>NZ_JACHGO010000002.1:419728-590544 GCF_014202345.1 Desulfovibrio intestinalis | reverse complement strand
TTCATTTAGCAAAAGCAGCCAATGCCGCTTTTCTAGTGTCTGGGGATAAACACTTATTAGAACTGCGGCATATATTTCCAGAACTGCAAATAACAACCCCCGCAGAGCTTTTAAGGCATATTTCAAAACATAACTAACAGTCATTATAATAAATTTACAGGAAGGCGTACCCATGAGGGTGCGCCTTTCTGTTTTTGGAGGCAATAATGAAAGGCACGAATATTTCTGAACTTGACTCTCTTCAGCCCACCGACCTTAATGCCGGTCAAGTTTTCAGCGGCAAGCCCTCTGGCACCACGGTCAGGGGCTATGCCGTTCCTTCGGCCTACACCCCGGCAATTGATCACGACTATATCTTCCATGAGTCGAGCCGCGACATGGTGGTCTGGTTCGTAAATCTTCAAGGGGCACAGGGGGCACATGAACCGCTCTATGTCTTCGGCCCCACAGGTTGTGGCAAAACAAGTTGCATCAAACAACTGGCAGCCAGGCTCAACTATCCGATCTTTGAGGTCACCGGCCATGGGCGGCTGGAGTTCGCCGATCTGGTGGGGCATCTGACGGTCAAAGACGGCAATATGACCTTTGAATATGGCCCTCTTGCCCTTGCCATGCGGTATGGGGCAGTTCTGCTGCTTAATGAGATCGACTTAACCTCACCAGAAATAGCCGCTGGCCTGAACAGCGTTTTGGACGGCTCCCCCCTATGCATTGCAGAAAATGGGGTGAAATTATCCAGCCGCACCCCATGTTCCGTTTCGTGGCCACGGCCAATACCAATGGCGCTGGCGATGACACGGGCCTGTACCAAGGCACACAACGCCAGAATCTCGCCTGGCTCGACCGCTTCACCATCTGCGAAGTGGGCTACCCTGATGCAACTGTGGAGAAAAAGCTGCTGTCCCAGCGCTTCTCTTCGCTGCCCGAAACGCTCTGTGCCACTATGGTGGACTATGCCAATGAAGTCCGCAAACTGTTCATGGGTGAGGCATCAACCGGCAACCTCACCAACACCATAGAAGTCACCTTCTCCACGCGCAGCCTGCTGCGCTGGGGGGATCTGACCGTGCGCTTCCAGCCTCTGGCCCACCAGGGCATACAGCCTGTCACCTATGCCCTCGACCGTGCCCTGGCCTACCGCGCCAGCCGCGAAACCCGCGCCATGCTGCACGAACTAGCTCAGCGCATGTTCGCGCAACAGGTGGAAGCTGAAACCCTCAAAACCGAAACGACTGAAGCAGAAACCTTGCAAGGTGAGCAAGCCCTGCGCTTCATGCGCAGCCATTTGAGGAACACTCCCACGGTAGCGCCCCGTGTCCATCTGGAGGTAGTTCATACCCTTTCCGGCAAGAAACAGAGCGGTAAGTTCTGGATCGGCGAAGCCCGACCTGAAGGCCTCATGCTCCATTGGGGCAAGCCGGACACTGCCGGGCAACAACACGTTATCTCCGCTGAAAATTGTGCGGGTAACAATTCCGTGCTGGAGCTTGAAGCCCGCGCAGCCAAAAAGCTCACGGAAGGTTACTTCCTCAACACTACAAAAAGTTCATTTTAGGAGACTGTTATGACACCGATTGTTTCTGACATTCGCATTCTGGACAATTTGCTGGCCCTTAACCTCAATGTCAGTCTGTGGTCAGCCCGACGCAAGATGAGCCAGGAGGACCTGGGCGGCGCGGAACTGCCACCCGAAGACCTGGCGTCCCTTGGTTCCAAACGCATCGCCGACCCGGAAAACCTCAAAGTGTTCGGCACACTCAAGGCCCGTGCCTTCAACTATCTGGACAGACACGGCGTGCGCTTCATGTCCGGCTGGGCCATTCCTGAAGAAAAAGCCGGTGAAATCGTGCATGAGCTTTGCAACATCCGCAACAACTTCCAGAAAGAAAAGGAATCCTTTCTGGCAGGCTATGACCAAAATGTGCAAAGCTGGATAGAAAAGCATCATCAATGGGGCGAGATTATACGCAACTCCATTGTGGGGCCGGACTATGTCCGCGCCCGCATGGATTTTCGCTGGCAGTTGTACAAGGTGTCTCCGCTGGAGCAACATATAGATAACACAGCCGTGCTGGAAGCTGGTCTGGCAGAAGAGGTGCAGGGTCTCGGAGGAACGCTCTTTGGCGAAGTGGCCAAATCCGCCGAAGACATCTGGCGCAGGGTTTACCACGGCAAGACGGAAGTAACCCACAAGGCCCTTTCTCCTCTGCGGACTCTGCATACCAAGCTCACGGGCTTGTCGTTTGTGGAACCGCATGTAGCTCCTGTAGCAGATATCGTGCAGGCCGCACTGCTACGCATACCCAAGAAGGGCAATATCATCGGCACAGACTTGCTGCTTCTGCAAGGTCTGGTCTGCCTGCTTAAGGACAGTGATGCTCTGGTGGCACACGCCCAGAAAGTTATCGAAGGCTACGGCCCGGCCTTTGTGCTGGACGCCTTGCTGGCTGGGGCGAACAGTATTTCCGACCTGGATAGCGGGGATGACCGAATCGATGGCAATGTTGATGGCGACCCGGATGACACGCCCATCCTGCCGGATACGCTCTCAGTGGAAACGGCTGTGCCGCATCCCGCCATTCCCAGCCTAGGCCTGTGGTGACGCCATGATACGTACAAAAGACGTTCTCAACTGTCTGCCCCTGCTGGCGTCCGTGCTGGGCGACCAGTACGGGGTACAGGTACGTATCGGTGGCAATGAAGCCTGCACTAACGGCAAGGTCATTCAACTGCCCTCATTGCCGATGGATTGCGAACCGGAATTGCTGGCATTGGCAAGGTCGTTTATCGATCATGAATCCGGCCATATCCGGCATACGGATTTTGGCGTGCTACAAGCCGCCAACCTTGATCCTGTGACCTTCAACCTCTTTAACTGCCTGGAGGATTGGCGCATCGAGAAAAAGCTGTCTGGCATTTTCCCTGGCTGCCGACACAACTTAAACTGGTTGATACGACGATTCTTTGTGGAGCAGGCACAGCCAAGGGCCGGGGATGATTCCCCGGCCCTTGCTGTTTTGGACTATGTGCTGTTGACCGTGCGGGCTTGGGATGTGGAAGAAGTTAACATTCCACGCATGGTAGCAGCAGAGGTGCTACGCCAGCACTTCCCCGGCCTGAAAGAAGTGCTGGATGCCATTCTGGCCAAGGTTTTCATCCATTGCCCGGACACGGCTGCAGCCATTGCCTCTGCCCGTCAATTGGCCCAGAGCATCCGGCAGTGGGAGCCGCAACAGCAAGAGAAGAAAACCAGAAGAAACGGAGCTGACCACACTGATTCTACCTCGCAAGGAGATCAGGATATTTCGTCTGATTGTGCATCTCAAACGCAGCAGCCCATATTCCCAAGCAAGGCCAAAGCCCAGCTTACAGCCCTATTCCATGCCGAAGCCCAAGACCTGCCTCAAAACCTGGGTGAGCTTCTTTCAACGGTACTTAATCTTTTTCAGGCAGAATCGGCCTTTGAGAAGGTTACGGTGGCTATTGAAGGGTTTCGACAGTCAGGGGCATTACCGGAAAAGCAGAAACTGCAAGCCCTTCAGGCCAGCATTGCCTTGCGCACACGTCTTCAGGGGCTTTTGCAGGCTCGGACACAAAAACGCTGTAGCATCGGTCGGCGCGGGGCCTTACACACCGGATCGCTCCATCGGCTGCAGACGGGCAATCCGCGTATCTTCTGCAGGGAGGCAGAACAAACCGACCTCAACACTGCTGTGCATATCCTGCTGGACGTCAGCGGCAGTATGAGCGGCGCTCCCATCGTTCTGGCAAGGCAGGCGTGCTTTGCTGTGGCAAAAGCGCTGGAAAATATCAAAGGCGTAAATCCTGCGGTCACGGCTTTTCCCGCGCTGGCTTCCACAAGTTCTGTATTCCCCATCATGAGGCATGGTCAAAAGGTGCCGGACAGCTTTGACATCAACGCTTCAGGTGGAACCCCTCTGGCTCCGGCTTTGTGGTGGGCTATGCAGACAATGCTGTTCCTCAGGGAGCAACGAAAAATAATTCTCATCATCACTGACGGTGTGCCTGATAGCACACACGCAGCAACCCACGTCGTGGGCGTAGCGCAAAAGCTTGGTTTTGAGGTGTATGGGCTTGGCATCCGTGATGAACATATATCCCATCTGCTGCCGCAGACCAGTCGGGTCATCAATGATCTGCCTGACCTGGCCCCCACCATGTTTGACATGCTTCAGGACGCTCTGCTGAAAGGATGGGCATCATGATGGTACCACTGGACTATTGCCGCTGGAGCCCGGCACGGCCTGTTTTAACCATTATCAACTTCAACCGACAGCGCATCCCGCGCTGCTGATACCCAAGGAGGTTGTATGAACCCATTGGCATGGATACCTGTTGCCATCGCTGTGCTGCAGGTCATCAAAGAAAACTGGGACGACTAACCATTAACAGGCACATAGGGGCGAGGTCAGACCCGCCTCCTGCATTTATGTAACTGAAAAGGAGAATATTCATGAACGGTAAGTGGGCATTTATAGGCGGCATACTGGCCGGAATCGCCGGGGTATTCACTGCAGCGGCGGTTGCGGTGGAACTGGAAAACGGGAAAAGTGTCAGCTGCGATACCGTGAATGAATCGCAAAGGCTGGCCTTGCCTGAAGGCGAAGGCCGGTAGAGGGCAGGCTGATTGCAGGACGGGAAGCGTGGGGACAGCTCCGCTTCCCGTCCTTTCGTACATGTTTTTCTACTGAGGAGTGCTATGTGTCCGTCAAATCTTGAGCCACTATTTCTCGAAGGAAATTTTTGAAATAAGTTCCTCATAGATTTGTTTTATTGAAAACTTATCACCATATTGCCTTCCTGCCAGATTTTGAATTTCATGTCCAAACACCTGTCTAAACATGTCTGTATGCATATTTCTAATTTTGAAAAAATTTGAGAAGGAGTGACGGAGCGAATGAAAACTTTTTCCATCAGCAATTCTCTTTTCTTTTAGGAGCAATCCAAACGCTTTTCCAACCTGCTTACCATATTTTGGAGATTTTTCTGTTTTATTTAGAGCTGGAAACAACCTAATTTGATTATTTTTTATTACATCATCGCGGTATAATATAAGTCCCAATTTTATCATATCGTCATGCAGTGGTATTTTTCGTTTTGCATTTTTTGTTTTTAATATTTTATCACATAGTCCATCAGAACTATCTTCTCGAATATCAATTAAAAATATGCCATTTTCGTCATAGATATCCTCGCAATGAAGTTGGCATATTTCTTCAAGTCGCATCCCGGTATAGAGAGCAATCAAGGGAGCCCAGTAAAAAGCGGGATTTTTAAAGGCACCTGGCTTATAATCCCCATTAAAAAATATCAGCTTTATATCATCATCAGAGAGGGGAAGCCTCTTCTCTATGTCCTGTTGTGTGTCTTTAATGCCAAGGCCTTGAGCAGGGTTGCGCTCAATTAAATTTTCACGCATAGCCCAAGTAAACATTCCGGAAACTGCTTCCACAATTACATTGATACTCTTAATACTTAATGATGTTTTATTTTTGTGCTTTTCAATAAAATCTTCAACAGAAAGCTCAGATTTATCTAACTGCTCGCGCCAGCGCGGAGGAAGTTTTTGAAGCGTATCTCTAAAGTTACGCATATCTTTTCTAGTGATTGAATGTATTGGTTTATCACCGATAATCCGTAATAGGCTTGTAACTCTGTTCTTGTGGTCGGCAAGAGAGCGCTGGACCCATGCGCCATCATTAATTTTTATAATACAGTATTTCTCTATCAGTTCACTAAGATAGGGAGTTGTTTCTTCAGCAGGCATTTCAATTTGTGGGTATGGTGTATATTCTGCTTGATGGTAGGGTTGCTCGTATGAAAAATCTCCCTTAAGCCTCGCTGCCCTGATTTTTTCGAGGCTGATCTGCATAGCCAAAAAACTTCTGGTAAGTCCATCTACATTATCACGAGAGACTTCTGAAGCTTCGAATACACCGCTTTTAACGAGTTCAAATACACACCGCTGAATATCGTTATCAAAATTTTCCCCTGTATTGAGATTGTAAAGTAAATTTGCAGCAATCTCTTCACTTACTTGTGCCAAATCAACCCGTTCGACGAGGCCCTTCTCATCTTCAATTTCAATGATATCAGGAGGCTCAGGCGATACTGCTTCTTGGTCAAGCTGATACTTCAAATATCCGTTCAGCCGTTTACGAATATCGGAAGGGGGTAAATCTCGTTTGCCTGGCGCATCAAGGATTTTGTCCAATTCATTCTGAAGAAATTTGCGAAGTTCAGCAATTCTCTTCATGTTTTCTGTAAAATCATCATGCTCGCCCATCGTCCAACGCTCCAAAGATTCTGTAGTCAAGGAATGCAGATAAGCAGCCATACGCGCTGCCTGGGATTGATAGGCAGTTCGTAGGCTGATTCGGATTTCCTTCGTTGAGCCTCCCCTAGCGAATCGCTTAGGAAGTTTATAGCGATAGTAGAAAATCCTTCCCTTTAGGTAAAGGAAGGGGGATTGGCGATTACCTGTGTAGCCAAGCATAATTTCGGCTCCTTGTGACCCAGCGAGTGACCCAGTAAAGGTGTCGCTTGGAAAGTTGGAGTCACCATAACTACCCTGCTCTTTTAACTTATCAAGCAATACAGCCAGTTGGTTCGAGTCCTTTTCATTCGCCTGCCGAGTCCCGCCCTCGGCACCATGAAAAAATTAAGGATTACAGCTGAATAGTTGTAATCCTTTTTTTGTTTTTCTGGCTTGAAATGCGCCCTTCCGGCCTGCAACTTTTCCGATTTTGACTATTCCCATCAGGCGGATCACGAATGGGATCGCGTATGCCCAACGCAGAGGCGCAAAGGCCCTTCCTCAGATACCCCGCTTAATAGCTCCGTTCCAAACCAAAACTTTCTTCTTACTTCGCATGATGATGGCAAGTATGAAGAATTTTCGGCTTTCAAAACACTTTATCTCAATATTTTAAGTAAGAATCCCAATTCGGCGCAGGGTTGCTCGCAGTCACCTTGAAGTTTGCTACTGCTGTAATTTTTTGAGCTGTTGTGCAACGAATATCATAGAGATTTCATCTGAATTATGAGGTATATTTTGAGAAAGGGATATGGGCAACAGCAAGTTGGTCAGCTGAAGAAATATTTTCAATAATGATACTTTTTATTGCCTTATAAACACGCTGGTTAGACGGGAAATTAGCCAATAGCGCCATTGTGAAAAATAATTTCTATCCTTGCAAGCTTGACACTTTTTTCTCAATGGTCCATTTTTGAATCGTGGTAAGTGTGCGAGAGAGTCCTTTGCACTGAATGCCAGAGCAGAGGCACCGAAGGGGCAAAGCCGAAAGGCTGAAACTCTCAGGTAACAGGATCGTACATCTTAGTGCTGCTGAATCCACTTGTGGAGACAGGGCGTGCCATTAAACCGCAGGTACGCTTATGCTTCACGTCCTTATTACAAACAATCCCCGCTTTCAGGAGATGACCCCCGAGGGGTTGAGCGTCAAGCTCATCTCGGGCTGATCCGCGTCCGTTGTTCGCGCGGCGCGCGATCAAATCCATCAGGGTTGGCATCTCGCCAATCATCCTCTTTACGGCAATTTTCTGCCCCGACAGATGCCGTACCGCTCACTGATTCTGTCATCTTGTGCTCAATCGCCTTCCGGGGCTTCCACTTCAGTGGACCTCCCATCTCTTGAACTCATCGAGCAGGCTCAGGCCCGTTACGACGCCGCTACCGCCCATGCGCCTATTCGCATTGACGGTGACGCGTTGCGGGACTGCGCCTTTGTGGACGTGGAGCTTCTGCGCGCAACTATTGAGAGCCTGGGCTGTAATATCAAAAGCCTTTTGAACCTCAATGGAAGGCATCCGGCGCCTGCGCCAGGCGTGCTTTCACACCACAAGGAGATGTAACGTGAAGTTGGAACTGCACCGCATCACAGTCAGCAAGCTGATCTTTGGTGCACACACAGGCGTCAGCGGCGGTGTGCTTACTGTTAATAAGGAAGAACTAACTGCCCTGCTCATGCAGGACGAACGCCTTGGCGGAGTTGAAATTGACGCTGCCCATCCCGGTGAAAGCACGCGCATCATGCCAGTGAAGGATGCCATTGAACCGCGTTGCAAGCTTGAGGGGCCGGGCGAGGTTTTTCCCGGCTGGATTGGCGACGTGGAAAACACTGGTGAAGGCAAGACCCTGGTTTTGAGCGGCATGGCCGTGCTGACCACGGGCCGCGTGGTTGCCCCGCAGGAAGGCATTGTGGATATGACCGGCCCCGGCGCAGACTACACGCCCTTTTCAAAGACGTGCAACCTTACCCTTTCCCTGTCTGCCGTAGCCGAAATGGAACCGCACCAGTGCGAGGCCTGCTTCCGCCGTGCCGGACTGCGCGCCGCGCACTATTTGGCCGCAGCTTGCAAGAGCGCCAAGGCCGACAAAGTTGAAAGCTTTGATTTCCCGCCACTCAGCGAGGCCATGCACGCCCATCCAGGTCTGCCCAAGGTGGCTTATATCTACATGCTGCAATCTCAGGGTCTTTTGCACGACACATGGGTTTACGGCGTGGACGCCAAGCGAATCCTGCCCACCATGATCAGCCCCACAGAAATTATGGACGGCGCAATTATTTCGGGCAACTGCGTATCTGCCTGCGACAAGAACAGTACCTACGTCCATCTTAACAACCCCGTGATCAGAAGCCTCTACGAGCATCACGGTAAGGACCTCAATTTCGTGGGTGTCATCATTACCAATGAAAACGTCACCCTGGCGGACAAGAAGCGCAGCTCTTCCTATGCAGTCAAGCTGGCCCGCATGCTGGGCGTCGAGGCCGTGGTCATCAGTGAAGAAGGTTTTGGCAACCCCGACGCCGACCTCATCATGAACTGCCGCAAGTCCGAGCAGGCTGGCATCAGAACCGTACTCATTACGGACGAATTCGCCGGACGCGACGGCTCCAGCCAGTCACTAGCCGACTCGTGCCCAGAGGGCAATGCCTGCGTCACTGCCGGTAACGCCAACGAACTTATCGTTCTGCCGCCCATGAGCAAGGTCATCGGCGATCTGGCCCCTGCTGAAACCATTGCTGGCGGCTTCTTCGGCTCTGTGCGCGAAGACGGCAGTCTTGAAGTGGAATTGCAGGCCATTCTTGGCGCGACCAATGAACTGGGCTTCAACCGCATCGGTGGCCGCACCCTGTAAGGGGAGCGCTGCCGGCTCAAGGAGCAGGAGATCATCATGGCATATAAGCTTATACACTATATCAATCAGTTTTTTGCCGGAATCGGCGGCGAAGAAAAGGCCGACATAGCACCTGAAGTACGCGAAGGGCTTGTGGGCCCGGGCGTGGCTTTCAAGGCGGCGTTTGGCGGTCAGGCAGAAATAGCGGCAACGTTCATTTGCGGTGACAACTACTGCGCCAATCACCTTGATGAGGTGGCCGCCCAGATGGTGGAAACCGTAAAGCGCTTTGGGGCCGATGGCGTCATTGCTGGCCCGGCCTTTAACGCTGGCCGCTACGGCACTGCTTGCGGCGTTGTATGCGCGGCTGTCAACAAGCAGCATGGCCTGCCTGTGGTCAGCGGCATGTACCGTGAAAGTCCCGGCGTGGACCTGTACCGCAAGGAAGTGACCATCATTGAAACTTCCGACAGCGCCCGCGGTATGGGCAAGGCCGTACCCGCCATGGCCGCTGCCATGCTCAAGCTTTTGCGCGGCGAAGAGATCGCCGATCCCGAAGCCGAAGGCATATTCCCCAAGGGTATCCGCAAGAACATGTTTTACTCCGAACCCGGCGCGGAACGCGCGGTGCGCATGCTCCTCAAGAAGATCAAGGGCGAGGAGTTCAAGACTGAATACGCCATGCCCATCTTTGACCGTGTTGAACCGCGTCCGGCCATTGCAGATCTGAGCAAGGCCACCATCGCCGTGGTCACTTCCGGCGGCATCGTGCCCGAAGGCAACCCGGACCATATCGCCGCTTCGTCTGCGCAGAACTTCGGGTCATACAGTATTGAAGGCGTTAACGATCTTGAAAAGGGCAAGTATCTGACCGCACACGGCGGCTACGACCAAACTTACGCCAACCAGGACCCCGACCGTGTGCTGCCCATTGATGTGCTGCGCGATCTGGAAAAGGAAGGCAAGATCGGCAAGCTCTACAATGTGTTCTACACCACCGTAGGCAACGGAACTTCCGTGGCCAACTCCCGCAAGTTCGGCACTGAAATAGGCTCACAGCTCAAGGCGGCTCATGTGGACGGGGTAATCCTCACATCCACGTGAGGCACGTGCACGCGTTGCGGTGCAACGCTCGCCAAGGCCATTGAAGAAGCCGCTGATGTTCCCGTAGTCCATATGTGCACCATTGTTCCCATCTCTTTAAGCATCGGGGCCAACAGAATCGTACCCACGGTTTCCATCCCCTACCCCCTGGGCAATCCCGAACTGTCCCCCGCAGAAGAAAAGCACCTTCGCCGCGACCTGGTGCTTAAGGCGTTCAAGGCTCTGACCACCAAGGTGGACGGGCAGACGGTATTTTAAATCCCCTCCGGTAAGGCTTCGGCGGTTCTTGGGTGTTGTGCCCCTCGGGCCGCCGGGCCTGAAGACGGAAAAGAACAGCAGATTTTGCCAGGTGGTTCAACGCATGCCTCAGCTGCAAACGGGCTGCCCCGACAAGGAGTTTTTATGGAAAAGCGTGAACTGGTCATCATCGGCGCTGGCCCGGCGGGACTTTCCGCCGCTATCTACGGCAAGCGCGCCGGTCTTGACACTCTTGTGCTTGAAAAGGGCCGCCCGGGAGGCCAGATCCTGACGACCAGCAGGGTTGAAAACTACCCCGGCATCATCGACGGAACAGGCACGGGGCTGGCCGACGCCTTTCGCGCCCATGCGGAATTTTTCAAGGCAGAATTTCGTTCTGTTTCTGTGCAGAAGCTCGAAGTTCGCGATGGAGAAAAAATAATAACCCTCAAGGACGGCAGTGAAATTGCCGCCGGGGCCATCGTCGTGGCCAGCGGGGCTCATTTTCGCAAACAGGGCTGCCCCGGAGAAAAGAAATACACGGGCATGGGCGTTTCGTACTGCGCAGTGTGTGATGCCGCTTTTTTTGAAGACCTTGAAGTGGCCGTCATAGGCGGGGGCAACACCGCCGTGGAAGAAGCCTGCTATCTCACGGGCTTTGCTTCCAAGGTTTACCTTATTCACCGCCGTGATGAATTCCGCGCCGACAAGCTGGTGGTAGAGCACGCCCTGGCCAATCCCAAGATCGTGCCCGTTATGGACAGCGTGCTGGAATCCATTGAAGGCAGCGATATGGTGGAAAAGATTGTGGTGCGCAATGTGAAGACCAATGAGCTGCGTAACATCGAACTGAACGGCGTGTTCATCTTTATCGGCACATTGCCCAATGCCGAGTTCCTGCACGATCTGCTGCAAACAGACGCCGCTGGCTGGATTATTACCGACCCCAAACTGCAAACTTCAATCCCGGGCATCTTTGCGGCTGGCGACGTGCGCGACACCTCGCTGCGTCAGGTGGTAACGGCGGCTGGCGACGGTGCGCGGGCTGCCATGTCAGCTTACTCATACCTGCAATTTTAAGCACGCGGAGGATAGCATCATGACGACTGTTGGCATCAAGGCTGCCGCGTACTGCCTGAATTTTGCGCCGGAGCTGGCCCTGCATTATGGGGGCACTCCCGCTCAGGAACGCAAGACCAAGCCTGACTCCGAATTTTTGCGTGAACTTCCCAAGCACGCACAAACCTGGGAACAGGCCGCTGCCTATGCGCCCAATAAAACCTATGTGGGCAGCATGAGTCTGGAAGAGCTGGAAAAGGCCCCTGCTCCCTGGATTGACAATCTGGGCGAGACGCAGCGCTTCGGAAAGTTTGGTGAAATCATGCCCGAGGACGAATTCATCGGGCTTATGGATATATGCGACGTCTTCGACCTCATATGGCTGGAAAAAAAGTTTGCGGCAGCTGTAGCCGTGAAGCTGGCCCAGAACCCGGTCATGGGCGAAAAACAGTTGGCCCGGCTGGAAAAAGGAAGGCCCGAGGCCGAACTGCTTGAAGTTATTGAAAAGCACCACGCCCTGCCCCTCTATATCGAGGGCAAGCTTGTGGGCTGCTGCCGCCGGGCACACGATACTGATGAAAATCTCGAAGCAGGCGTCATGCTGGAGAATATGGCCAGCAAGGCAAGCGGTGTGCTGGCTCTGCTGCATCTCATCAAAAATGCCGGCATGGCCCCGACGGACGTGGATTTTGTAGTGGAATGCTCTGAAGAAGCCGTGGGCGACGCCATGCAGCGCGGCGGCGGCAATATGGCCAAGGCTCTGGCTGAAATCGCCGAATGCGTTAATGCCAGCGGCTTTGACGTGCGCGGTTTCTGCGCTGGGCCCGTGGCGGCCCTCATCACCTCTGCCAGCATGGTTGCCAGCGGCGTGCGGCCCAATGTGGTTGTGGTCAGCGGCGGTTCGGTGCCCAAGCTTTACATGAACGCGCGGGACCATATCAAAAAGGGCGTTGTGCCGCTTGAAAACTGCATCGGCAGTTTTGCCCTGCTGCTGACTCCTGATGACGGCCAGACCCCTGTCATGCGGCTGGACGGCATCGGCAAACACACGGTGGGCGCGGGTGCTTCGCCTCAGGCCATCACGACGGCCATCACTTTCGATCCTTTGGCCAGCGTGGGCCTGAAACTTACAGATGTAGACAAGTACGCGCCTGAACTGCACAACGCTGAAGTAACCCTGCCCGCAGGCGCTGGCAACGTGCCAGAGGCCAACTACAAAATGATTGCCGCCCTGGCCGTTATGAAGGGCCAGATTGAGCGCGGGGATATTCCCAAGTTTGTGGCAGAGCGCGGCATGCCCGGTTTTGCTCCTATTCAGGGGCACATTCCTTCCGGCGTGCCCTATGTGGGCCACGCCATTGAAGCCATTAAGGAAGGCCGCATCAAGCGTGCAATGATTATAGGCAAGGGCAGCCTTTTCTTGGGCCGCCTGACCAACCTTGCCGACGGCGCTTCATTTATTATGGAAGCTCCGGGGGCAGGCGCGGCAAAGGTGCAGAGCGTCAGCCAGCAGGATGTGACCGAAATGCTGCTGACAGCGTTGGGCGATATGGCGGCCAACCTGCAAAAGGGTCAGTAGGAGGCAGGCATATGGCTAGTCAAGACAACAAGCGCGCCATCCTTGGCAAGGCTCTTGAGGATCTGGTGACGCGGGCGCGTAGCGGGCGCGAACCGTGCCGCATCGGCCTCATGGCTGCTGGCGGCGAGCATTCTGATACCGAATTTCTTTCGGCTGCCGCTACGGCCATGAAAGAAGACGCTTCTTTGACTGTGGTCGGAGTTGGCCCACGGCCTGCGGGACTTATACCTGCAGGCATGGACTGGATTGAAACGGGCTGCGACGGCGGCGAATTGGCCGCAGGTATGGAAAAAGCCATGGAAGAGGGACGCATTCAGGGTGCTGTGGCCCTGCACTATCCCTTCCCCCTGGGAGTGACCACAGTAGGCCGCATCCTGACCCCTGCTCTGGGCAAGGCCATGTTTGTAGCCTGCACCACAGGCATGAGCGCGTCCCAGAGGCAACAGGCGCTGCTGCGCAACGCTGTTCTGGGCATGGCTGTGGCCAAGGCTATGGGGCTTACGTCGCCCTCGCTGGGCGTGCTCAATGTAGACGCGGCTCCGCAGGTGCTGCGAGCGCTGAACCGTATGGCAGAACGCGGCTATGAACTTCGTTTTGGACAGAGCGTCAGGGGCGACGGAGGCTCGTTGCTGCGAGGCAATGACCTTTTACGCGGCGCTGTGGACGTGTGCGTTATGGATACGCTCACGGGTAACGTGCTTATGAAGCTCTTTGGCGCGTTTACCTCTGGTGGAGCCTATGAAACCACAGGCTGGGGCTACGGCCCCTCGGTGGGCGAAGGCTGGAACCGGGTGGTGAGCATCATATCCCGCGCTTCGGGCGCTCCGGTCATTGCCAACGCCCTGGCGTACACAGCCGCTGCCGTGCGCAGCAACCTGCCCGCTGTGGTGGCTGAGGAGCTGCGCCGGGCCAAAGCCGCCGGACTGGACGAAGAACTGGCTGCCTTTGAAAAGGCCGGGGCGACCCCGATGGCTGAAGTGCAGGCTCCGCCTGCTGAACCCACGGACGAGGAAATTCACGGTGTTGACGTGCTGGACCTTGAACAGGCGGTATGCTGCTTGTGGAAGGAAAAAATATACGCCGAGGCGGCTATGGGCTGCACCGGGCCTGTGGTCAAGCTGGCCGCGGCCAATCTTGAGAAGGCCCGTGAAATCCTGACAGCCGCCGGGTACATGTAATCCTCCGACAGGCGGGCCGACCTTGCCGGGTTGTCCAGCACAGGCCCCGGCCCGCCCTTATCGACAAAGTTTCAACATACGCAAGAAAAGCGAGGTGCATAATGATTATTGTCGACAAGGAAAATTATGAAGCCGAGGTACAGCAAAGCTCCATGCCCTGCGTGGTGGACCTGTGGGGTCCGCAGTGCGGCCCCTGCCTTGCCCTCATGCCCGATGTGGAAAAGCTGGCCGCAGAGTATGACGGCAAGGTAAAATTCTGCAAACTCAACGTGGCGGAAAACCGCCGCCTTGTCATCAGCCTGCGCGTCATGGCCGTGCCCACCATCCTGTTCTACAAGGACGGTGAATGCGTGGCGCGTTTGACGGGAGACGCCGTTTCCCTTGAATCCATCAAGACAGAGACGGAAAAATTGCTCTAGGCAGTGTCAGCACCAGAGCGTTTCCTGTTATCTCTGCGTCGAACATAAGCTTTTGTTTTAGCCGAGCACCCTAAGGGAACACATCGACATTAAAGGCATGTTCTTCCTGATGTGACAAGGAAATTAACCTCGTGGCAACAGTGTTCAGAGGTTTTCGCATCGGCTCCGCCACGACGGAGTTGGCGCGACAACAACGTGGAAGACGGGCTGCCGCATCGGCCCGTACAGATAAAATGCCCATAATCATAAGGAGTAAAGCAATGGCTAAGCTCGAAGGAAAGAAGCTTCTGCTGCTTGGTGAAAGGGACGGTGTACCCGGCCCCGCCATGGCAGATGTCTTCGCCAATTCGGGGGCAGAGATCCTGTTCTCTGCCACCGAATGCTTCGTTTGAACGGCCGCAGGAGCCATGGATCTGGAAAATCAGCAACGTGTAAAGGACGCCGCTGAGAAGTTTGGTGGTGAAAACATCGTGGTGGTTCTCGGTTCTTCCGACCCTGAAGGGGCGGAGATCTATGCCGAAACCGTTACCTTGGGCGACCCCACCTTTGCCGGATCCCTGGCCGGAGTTCCGTTGGGACTCTGCGTGTACCACGTGCTTGAACCGGAAATGAAGGAAGCTGCCGATCCCGCCAAGTGGGATGAGCAGATAAGTATGATGGAAATGGTCCTTAATGTGGATGCCTTGGTGGCCGCAGTGAGCAAGATGCGCGCGGACAACAGCAAGTTCAAGCTTTAAGTTAATAGCCCCATTAGACAAAAGAGTCCCGCGCTCACTGTTTTAGTGAACGCGGGACCAATTTTTACGAATAAAATCATGCAGACCTGGGCATACACGCTAACGTAATCTGTTGTGGGCAGTGTACCCTATCGCCCAGAAAGTATTCCTATCACCCAGAAATCGAGTCCTTCCTACTCTGATTGAATTGCATGCCTGAAAGCCGCCTGCGCCAGTCTGCCATTGGCAATAATCAAAATACAATCTGAAACAGCTTTGTTATTGTAATAATCGCGACATCATTACTGCCTGCTGCACACATCATGCCCATCATCGACGGCAATAAACAGAAGTGAACAATGTGTAGCACAAGGCTACACCTGTAGCATTATGGCGCAACCAACGTGGCAACATCATGCGTCGGCCCTGAACATAACAAAAAAACATCCATATTTTTTATATAGTTATTTTTTAAGTACTGTTGGTAGATTTTTTGCTAGGGACTATGCATAAAAATCCAATGGAGGATACATGAACAACATTCACGGTATTTTCGCAGTAACGGTGACGCACTTTAATCAGGACGGCAGCATCGACTACAGCGCGATATCCAACCATATCCAATGGCTGCTCAAATCAGGCGTACACGGTATCATGCCCGTGGGAGCCACTGGCGAATGGCCTGCGCTTTCTATTGACGAACGCAAAAAGGTTGCCGAGTTCACGATGAAAGAGGTGAATGGCAAGGTTCCGGTCATTGTGGGCGCCATTTCGCCCAATGTTGATGTTTCAGTTGAACTTTCAAAACATGCAGGCTCAATCGGCGCCGCTGGTGTCATGATTCTTCCCCCTCCTGGCGTACATCCCAGCCAGCATGAAATTTATGAATTCTACAAGTACCTCTCCACCCAAAGCCCCCTGCCGGTGATGGTGTACAACAACCCTGGCAGCTGCGGTGTGGCCGTTTCGCCCGAAACCCTGATAAAATGCGCCCAATTGCCCAACATGGGTTTTCTTAAAGAATCCAGCGGTGATATTATGCGCCTTACCCGCTCTGTGGACGAGGTGGGCGACAAACTGGTGGTTTTCTGCGGATGCGAAAGCCTTGCTTACGAAAGTTTTGTCATGGGCGCCAAAGCCTGGGTTTGCGTGCTTGCCAACGTGGCCCCCGCCATGTGCGTCAAGCTGTACAACCTTATTGTTAAAGAAAAAAATCTTGACGAGGCACGCAAGGTATATCGGCAGATGCTGCCATTGTTGCGTTTGCTTGAAGACACGGGCGAGCTCTGGCAGGTGGTCAAGCATTCTCTTACGCTCAAGGGGTTTGGAACGGGCAAATTGCGCCTGCCCCGCCAGCCCCTTTCTGAAGGAGTGCGTATTGAACTTGAAAAAGTGCTCAAACAGGCCGACTTTTGCTAACATTCCTCATGAGGGGCGGCTTGGGGCCGTCCCTCATACACATACCTGAGCAACAAAAGCAAAGGGAACTACCATGAGCAGCAAAGACACCGCCGGAGCCGTAGTTATCGGCGGGGGGGCGGTAGGTACAGCAGTAGCCTGCTATCTTGCCATGGACGGGGTTGATGTAACCCTTGTTGAGCATGGCGAGTTCGCCTGGGGGTCCAGCCGCCGCTGCGACGGCCATGTGGTCACCTACGACACGCCGCCCGGCGCATACAGCCAATTTTGCAAATACGGACAGGATATGTTTCATGCGGCAGAAAAATTTCTGCCAGTAGACTTTGAATTTTCGCCAGAAGGTCTTGGGCTGCTGGTAGATGACGAACGGGATCTAGACGCGGTGTGCGCCAACTATGAGGGCAAAAAAAATGAGGGAGTTGACGTCACTCTGTGGGACAGAGACGACTTACGCCACCACGAACCCAATATTGGCGACAGCATTCTGGCTTGCCTGAATTTCAATGGTGATTGCAAGCTTAACCCCATGCGGCTTTGCCAGGGGCTTGCCATGCATGCGGAAGCCAATGGCGCAACCCTCATGACCAGAACCAGCGTCACAGGTCTGCGTACCGACAAGGGACGGATCACAACGGTTGAAACGGACAAAGGGCTCATCCATACTGATAACGTCATCCTTGCCGCAGGCGTCTGGACGCCCCTGCTTGCCGACATGGTGGGGCTTTCCGTTCCTGTTCGTCCACGGCAGGGGCATGTTCTCGTTACCGAACGCGTGCGCAACCTGGTGGGCAAAAACTATGCAGAATACGGCTATCTTCTGGCAAAGGGAGGCAAAACCCGCAGCGATGCCACGCCTGAAATGGAGCACTTTGGCGTTGCATTTGTGCTTGAGCCCTCGCATGCAGGAACAATTCTGCTTGGCAGCAGCCGCCGCTATGTTGGCATGAACATTCGCCCTGATCCAACGGTCATGCGCATTATCGCGCAGCGCGCCCGCCATTTTTACCCCGCCTTGGCCGATACGAGAGTCATCCGCTGCTACGCGGGTTTGCGTCCCTGCACTCCAGACGCCAAACCCATCATTTCGCCCACGCCTCTTCAAGGGCTTTTTGTGGCCACCGGGCACGAAGGAAACGGCATTGGCCTCTCGCTTATCACGGGCAAGCTTATTTCAGAAATGGTACGCGGTCAGGCTCCTTTTATGGACATCAGCTATATGGCCCTAGACAGATTCGGCACAAGCTCTGTGACGCATTCTGCCGGAACAACCACCGCCTGAGGAGAACAATCGTGTTTGT
Source organism: Desulfovibrio intestinalis (assembly GCF_014202345.1). Lineage (NCBI taxonomy): Bacteria > Pseudomonadati > Thermodesulfobacteriota > Desulfovibrionia > Desulfovibrionales > Desulfovibrionaceae > Desulfovibrio > Desulfovibrio intestinalis. The sequence continues at coordinate 572,372 of NZ_JACHGO010000002.1, read as the reverse complement.
CAAAGTTACCCCTTCTGCGGCCAGGCAGGTGACCATTTACTTTGAAGGACAGCCCCTTGAGGTTGACGAAGGCATAACCGTTGCTGCCGCCGTGCTGGGATCATCCCACGGCTGGACCCGCACCACGCATGGGGGGCACAAACGCGGCCCCTATTGTCATATGGGTGTATGCTTTGAATGCCTCATGACCATTAACGGCGTTCCCAACCAGCAGGCCTGCCTCATTCCTGTGGCAGAGGGCATGCGGGTAAGCCGCCAGACAGGGGTTCCCAATTTTGACAAGGAGAGTTGCAACCATGCGTAGCACTTGGGATGTCATCATTGTCGGGGCTGGTCCCGCAGGTATGTGCGCAGCCATTGAAACAGCACGCCAGGGTCTGCACACGCTGGTACTTGAGAGGCAGGCCGAACCCGGCGGTCAGATATTCAAAAGCATCGGTTCGTCTGCCCTCGCTCGCAGTCTTGGGGCAGACTATTCTTCCGGCTTGCCGCTGCTGGAAGAATTCAAAAGCTGTGGCGCAACGTTTCTGCCCAGCGCCAATGTATGGGATATCGCCCCAGACAGAGTATATTTCAGCATACCGGGGCAAAGCCGTTGCATGACCGCCCGGCAAGTTGTGCTTGCCACGGGAGCAATGGAACGCCCTGTACCGCTGCCAGGCTGGACCCTCCCTGGCGTTATGGGTTCGGGAGCTTCGGATATATTGCTCAAGTCGGCCTCACTTTTACCGCAAGGCCCAGTAGTGCTGTGCGGCAACGGCCCCCTTATCTTTCAGGCCGCTGTACACATGCACCACTTCAAGGTTCCAGTGGCGGCAGTTCTTTTCACAGGCAGGCTCAGCAACATGCTGCGCGCCATGAAGCATATGAAAGGAGCCTTGTCGCGCCCAGGTTATTTCCTGCACGGCGTGAGCATGGCCGCGCAAACCTTTTTCAAGCAAAAATGTGTTTTCGCTGTTCGCGACCTCAAGATAGAACAGGCAGAACCGGAAAACCTGAGAATCAATTTCACCGCCTTGGGAGGCAGGAAGAAAAGCCTCTCTGCCTCAACGGTGCTGCTGCACGAGGGCGTCATTTCAGAAAGCCGCATCACCCGCCTTGCCCGGTGTCGCCATACCTGGGACGAACGCCAGCGATACTGGCATGTCAGCGCCGATGAATGGGGCCAGACCAGCGTGCCAGGCATACGTACGGCGGGCGACGTGGCCTGCGTTCGCGGCGCAGTTGCTGCACAGAGTGAAGGCCGGCTGGTTGGCCTGGACATCTGTCACGAACTGGGCCGTCTGGACATGACCAACCGCAACCGACGCGCAGAAATCCACATGCGCAGTGTCCGGCAATGCCGTGAGTTGCAGCCATTTCTTGATGAATACTTCGCTCCCACTCCATCCTTGTTACAGCCGACGGACGATGCCGTGGTCTGCCGGTGCGAAGAACTTACGGCCCAAGAACTGCAGCAGACCATCAAGCAAGGCTGTTTTTCGCCAGATGGTCTCAAGGCCCAAGCCCGTCCCGGCATGGGAACCTGCCAGGGCCGTATGTGCGGGCAAGCTGTGGCTGAAATGATTGCCCATACACAGGGGCTGCCTCTGGACCAATTACCGCAGTACACAGCCCAGCCGCCGCTTTTTCCTCTAAGTTTGGGTGAACTGGCGGACATGCCTATGCCCCCAGACCTCAACTAGAGCAGGTTAGCTTTGGGAACAGCACGCTCAAAGTCTAAAGCACGCCTGTTATGGCGCTTAACCACGCAAATTAACAACTCGCGACCTTGCGGCGGGCGCCTGCTCACGCAGCGCCTGGGCATGTCAGAGTGATAATGCCCCAGCCGCCAAAGACTTTTACAACAGGAGAATCCACCATGTCTCAGTTCCTTACCTGCCAGGAATATGAAAATCTGGCGGCCAGCCTGCAATACCCCACCCTGGCCTTTATTGGCGGCAAGTTTATTTCCGCCGCATCGGGTAAAACCTTTGCCACCATCAACCCCGCTACTGGCAAAGAGCTGGCTCAGGTTGCAAGCTGCGGCAAAGAAGACGTGGACAAAGCGGTGGCTGTGGCCCGCAAAACCTTTAATTCCGGGGTGTGGTCCAAAATGCACCCCACAGAACGTAAAAAGATCTTTCTCAAGCTTTGCGCCCTTATGGAAAAACATATTGTTGAGCTTGCGGTGCTTGAAAGTATCGACAGCGGCAAGCCCATCCGCGAGAACCTGTGTACTGATCTGCCTGAAACCATTGAATGCCTTGAGTGGCATGCCGAATTTACCGACAAGCAGTACGGCAGCACTTCGCCTTCAGGCGATCTCAAATGCGGCCTTATCGTGCGTGAGCCGGCAGGCGTTATAGCCTGCGTGCTGCCCTGGAACTTTCCTCTGCAAATGGTAGGCTGGAAGCTTGGTCCAGCACTTTCCGAAGGCAATAGCGTCATCATTAAACCCGCCAGTGTTACCTGCCTTTCTACCTTGCGACTGGCAGAACTGGCGGCAGAGGCCGGGGTTCCCGAAGGTGTGCTTCAGGTGCTGCCGGGCCCCGGCGGCCTGGTTGGCGAAGCGCTGGGCCGCCATATGGATATCGACGTTCTTTCGTTCACTGGCTCCACTGATGTGGGCCGCCGCTTTCTGCAATACTCTGCCGAAAGTAATCTGAAGCGTGTGGTACTGGAGCTTGGGGGCAAAAGCCCCTTTATACTGCTTGAAGACTTTACCGACCTTGAGCACGCAGCTAGCCATGCCTGCTCCGCCGCATTTTGGAATATGGGTGAAAACTGCACGGCCAATTCGCGCATCATCGTGCCTGCACGCAAGAAAGAAGCCTTTCTTGATGCTTTTCTGGCAGCTCTCAGCGAGTGGAAGATGGGCAATCCCCTTGACCCCGCCAACGCGCTGGGCTCAATGGTGAGCGAACAGCAATTCAAAACTGTCATGGGCTATATTGAAAAGGGTAAAGCCGAGGGCGGTCATATTGTCACAGGCGGCAAAGCGGCCCCTATCGGCAGCGGGCTTTTCATAGAACCTACAATTTTTGACAACGTGGGGCGCGACGCTACGGTGGTGCGTGAAGAAATATTTGGGCCTGTTACAGCCATTCTCACGGCCACATCCGATGAAGACGCGCTGGCCATGGCCAATGATACCTGCTACGGCCTGCATGGCTCTATCTTCACCGAATCGCTGACCAAGGCTCACACCTTTGCCAGCGCGCTCAAAGCGGGCACAGTATCCATCAACTGCTTCAGCGAGGGAGACAATACAACGCCCTTCGGCGGATACAAACTTTCCGGCTTCGGCGGCAAGGACAAGGGGCGCGAGTCTCACGACCAGTACACCGAGCAGAAAACCATATTCATCAATCTTGACAGATAGCCACGACAGGCCTGGTCAACCCTTCCTTGCGGTGACTGACCAGGCCTCAACTCAAGAGGAGCCGCCATGAACCTGTCTAACATGATCCAGACGATTGATACCCATACGGCTGGCAATCCAACGCGCAATGTAGTGGCTGGTTGCCCTGCCATTCAGGGAACAACCATGCAGGAAAAAATGGCCTATGCCAAAGAACATCTTGGCTGGCTGATAAGCTCTCTCATGCTGGAACCGCGCGGGCACAGCAATATGTCGGGCACCATATGGGTTCCTCCCTGCAATCCTGAAGCTCATATGGGCATACTCTTCATCGACGCTGGCGGGCTTATGCCCATGTGCGGGCACAGCACCATCGGCTGCGTCACTGCCATGCTTGAAAGTGGAACTATTATTCCTGAAGGCGACGTGTGCAATGTCAATATCGACACGCCCGCTGGCCTGGTACGAACCAGGGCGGAAATGAAGGGTGGTAAGGTAACTCGCGTGACCTTTCGAAATGTTCCCTCTTTTCTGTTCTGTTCCGGGATTGTTGACGTGCCGGGCATAGGTGAAGTGCCTTATGACGTTGCGTATGGCGGCAATACATACGCCATCACCGACGCCAAATATTTTCCGGGTCTGAACCTGCGCTCTGGCTACCGCTCAGCGATTGAAAAGGCCGCCCAGGCATTCGGCGGAGCTGTGCGCAATGCAGTAGATTTCAAGCATCCAGAGCAACCCTTTATCAATGTCATCACCCACGTGATGTTCTACACCAAACCTGACGATCCAAAAGCCACCTACCGCAACACGGTGGTCTTTTTGCCAGACTCCCTTGACCGTTCCCCGTGCGGCACTGGCACTTCGGCCCGGGTAGCCGCACTTTTTGCGAAGGGTGAGCTGAAGCTTAACCAGGAATTCGTGCACGAGAGCGTCATTGGCACGCAATTTACAGCGCGGATTGTGGAACCAGCCACAGTGGGTCCCTGCAAGGGGGGAGTGCCGGAGGTAAGCGGAACCGCCTACCTTACTGGTTTCCACAAGTTTGTTATTGACCCTTCCGACGCGCTAAAGAACGGATTCAGGCTGGACTAACAGCGAGTTATATAAAGAAACGGACATCGGTTTGTGGGGTAAAATGACTCCGCAAAAGAGTGCGAGCTAGCCCGCATTAGTTACATCAATAAGTTCTCACAAACAGCATCCACGGATCGCAGCATTTTTGTTTCTACGCAGGCTTTGCACCATTTGCGCGTCTTATCGCTCTCCCTTGGTGCAAAGCCTGCACTTTTATGTATTCTGCGCGCATGCTCTGACGCCTTCTGCATTGAACAGCATGAAGGCGCAAAAATGCCATAAATATATACTTTGGTAATACCGCAAGGCACGCTTTTACGTTTCAAACGCCTAGCTCTGCTATTGGCAAAATTACTCTCATCCCCTGATTTGCTTCTTTTCAAAGCTTCGGCTGCTCACGCCATAGCAATGGCTGTTCACAACAAACAGACACAAAATACTCTTTACACGTAACCTTGTTTCAAAAAAATACATTTGTAGCATTTTGCTGCACTGCAACAAAATTATAATTTCGAACGATACCGTATAGTTTAATTATTGCAGACAGTTTCATTGTGGCAAATTTTTTGCAACACAATGAAATCAAACAGCATACAACGTTGGTTAATTTTCAATGTGATTACCGAATGGGGGGGGTGGGACAAGGTTTACTTCTAATTTAAATAACACTTGGCACCCATACGCAGGGGGAGGAAGATTTTATGGCTGAGCAAGGTAAGTTCAAAAAGGAATTAAATACTACAGATCTGACTTTTGTAGCCTTGGGAGCTATTTTTGGGTCAGGGTGGCTGTTTGGCGCAAGTTTTGTGGCGCAGTATGCGGGCCCTGCCGGTATTATTTCTTGGGTCATTGGTGGTATCACAGTATTCTTCCTTGGCCTTGTATACTGTGAGCTTGGAGCAGCCTTACCCAAGGCTGGCGGCATTATTCGCTTTCCTGTGTTTTCCCACGGTGAACTTGTGGGGTATCTGCTTGCCTCACTGACAGTCATTGCCTTTTCAAGCCTTATTGCCATTGAAGTTGTAGCCGCGCGCCAATATGCTGCAGCATGGCTACCCTGGCTTACAGCTGATCCTTCAGGCTCGCCAACTCTGGCAGGCTGGATAGCGCAACTTTTGCTGACAATCCTTTTCTTTATAATCAACTATAACGGTGTAAAATCATTCGCTATTGCCAATAATATCATCAGTCTCTTCAAGTTTGTGGTGCCTGCGTTGGTTATGATAGTGCTGATGTTCTACTTTCAGCCTGAAAATCTTACTGCGCACGGCTTTGCACCATTTGGAAGCCACGGTGTGCAGATGGCAGTAACCGCCGGGGGCGTCATTTTTGCCTATCTTGGCTTGACTCCTGTGGTTTCTGTGGCCAGCGAAGTAAAAAATCCCCAGCGGACCATCCCCATCGCCTTGCTGTTATCCATCGTACTTTCCACCATTATATATATCGTACTGCAGCTGGTTTTTCTTGGCAGTATTCCCCCGGACATGCTTTCTGAAGGCTGGGGCAGCATAGCCGCAAAGTTTTCTCTTCCCTATCATGACATTGCTTTGCTACTGGGTCTTGGTTGGCTGGGTATACTTGTAGTGGCCGATGCAGTCATTTCACCCGCCGGAACAGGAAATATCTACATGGTCGCGACCCCCCGGGTCATTTACGCATGGTCGCGCAGTGGCACATTCTTTAACCGGTTTTCTGCCGTGGACAGAAAATCGGGCATTCCCCGTCCTGCTCTTTGGCTCACACTTGGGCTTTCCATATTCTGGACAATGCCCTTCCCCCCTGGAAGGAACTCATCAACGTGGTTTCCGGCGCATTGTGCCTCAGTTACGCCCTTGCCCCCATTGCCTGCGGCGCACTGCGCATAAACGCTCCTGACCTCCCCCGCCCCTTCAGGGTGCGCGGATTGAAGATCATATCTCCGCTGACCTTCATCATTGCATCCCTTATTGTGTATTGGTCGGGATGGAGCGTTATTTGCTGGCTGTTCCCCATCGAACTACTGCTGTTTGTTGCATACATTCTGGCCAGCAAAAAAGTGCCGACCCAACACGTAAGTCTTCAGCAACAAATCAAGTCGACCCTCTGGCTTGTGGCCTACTACATACTGACCTTGATCATTTCCTATCTTGGATCTTTCGGCGGCAAGGGAATCTTGACCTCGCCCTGGGATGTTGTCGCTATGGGGCTTGTAGCGCTTCTCTGCTACTATTGGGCTATGAAAACATGTCTGCCCAAGGCCAATATCACCGAAGCCCCCGACGCTGATTAGCTCTTTTGCGTCCACCCTTAACTTCATGCGCCGTAGCCTCCCCGTTACGGCGCATGTCTCTGTTGTTACAACAAGGCAACGTGCTTCAAAACATTTTTTCCCCTAATACGCGCAGAGCAGATAAACATCAAAAGTGTTTATCTGCTCTGGCTGCCAGAATACTATGACACGTCCAATACCAAGTATGCGTCGCAATCGCAGGGGTGCTCAAGCCCTGCACAAGTAGCGGGCCTCCAAAAATTATTGTCCCAAACCGTATTTTTTCATTTTCCGGTACAGAGTCGTTCTGGCTATGCCCAGAGTTTCAGACGCTTTGCTAATATTTCCGCCGGATGCCTCAAGAGTTTTTCGCACCAAATCTTCGCACAGGTCGTCCATAGAGGTGTGCCCAAGGGGTATATGAGGTTTGGCATCAACCAGAACATTTTCATGCTGTTCGAAAATATGGCGCGGTAAGCAGTCAAGCCTGATGGAGTTACCGTCTGCGAGGATACACGCTCTTTCACAAACATTTTGCAGTTCCCGCACATTTCCCGGCCACGGATATGCCTTGAGCGCTTCAATCACGGCCGGCTCAATTGTAGCCAGAGTCATACCCATTTCCTTACAGAGATTGCGCCAGAACATCTTTGCCAGCAATTCAACATCGCCTTTGCGCTCACGAAGAGGCGGCAACTCTATTTCCACAACGTTAAGCCTGTAGTAGAGGTCAGAACGAAAAGTTCCGGCCTGCACCTCATTAGCCAGATTTACGTTGCCCGCCGCAATTACGCGTGCATCAAGCCGAACGAGGCGATTGCTGCCAAGAGGCGAGAATACCATTTCCTGAAGTACGCGAAGCAGTTTGGCCTGAACAGACAGGGGCAAGCTGTTCACTTCGTCTAAAAACAGTGTTCCGCCATTGGCTGCTTCAAGCCGTCCCTTTTGTCCCCCCTTCCGAGCACCGGTGAACGCGCCCTCTTCATGACCAAACAGTTCGGCTTCAATAAGATCATTGGGAATGGCGGCACAGGAAATACCGACAAAAGGCCGTTCAGGGTTGCTTCCTGCATTATGGATGGCCTGAGCGAACAATTCTTTGCCAGTACCGCTTTCACCATAAATGATTATACGCGATGCTAACCGGGAAGCTCGCCGGGCAAAGTCAATCGCCTGCCGCAAGGTATGGCTTGCCCCAAGAATGTCTGTGAACTGGTATCGTGCGGTGTGAACTGACGCGACCTCACGGGCCGCCTGAGGATCTTTTCACGGAGACGGGGACGAAGTGCCATCCCGGTTTCTGACTCTACCGCCTGCGCTGCTGGAGTCAGGATTCAGCGAAAGAGCCATGCCCACAAGATTTCCTTCATCCAGCTCTACTGGTGAAAAGGTGCAGGCAATGCGCTGAGGACCGTGCTCTGTAAGAAACGTCAAACTGTCGTGCCCCAACCTTTGTCCAGACAGTGCCAGCTGCAGACGCTGCACGTCAGAAGGACTTACAAGTGAAGTTGCACTTCTGCCCGACAGCTCCAGCCCGCGTGACGTGAACAATTTCGAAGCGTGCCTGTTGGCGTGAGTGATGCCGCCATTATCGTCGAGCACCAGCAAAGGATAGCTCAACGAATCGTGCGCACTGCGTAATAAGGCTTTAAGCTTTTGCCCGGTAACTTCAATGTTCTGTTGCCGCACCCGCATGCCGATATAGTTGGCGAAAGTGGTCACCATTGCGAGCGCCTGTATGTCAGGGCTTGCAATGTTGCCTGAAATGGTCAGCACAGCCAATACGCCAGAAGCATCGGCCAGAATAGGCGCAGAGGCGCAACGCCACGAATGCAGGCCCGCATTATAATGCTCGTAACCAAATATTTGCACAGGGCGGCAACGCTCCAAAGTCATGCCAATGGCAGAAGCTCCAACCTTGTTGATGCTTCTGTCAGCGCCCGGCATATTGTATTGGGTACGGGCCATATCCAAGAGATCTTTATCACCCACAGTAGCGATAATATGACCGGATGGCGCGGCAAGAATGGCCATATACCCGGTGCCTTGTATGCATGAATTCAGCATCTCCAGCACAGGGGACGCCGCAGTGAGCAACGTGGCAAATTCGTCGTACAAGTCGTCCAAATGCTGTCTCTCCAGCACCGGAACATCAGGAACCCGCATGGGGTCTATACGAGCGGCCCTACTGAGCAACCATCCGTCCAAAATATGATCAGGCACGCGCCCACGGATTTCACCACCATCGATAAAATCCTTCCAGGCTTCATGAATGCTTTGCTGATATACGGGATTATGGGGGGAAACCTCGACCGGAAGACACCTCATGTTGTCACTCCTCCTGATCGTGTAGCGGGAATAAAACAAAGTTGTAGCATAACGCTACAATTATTAAATATTGTATCAATCCGAACTTTTTTGTGCAACACAGATTACTTTGATAATATCAACACTATTTACAGCGGTTTTTTATTAGCATTGAAAAGATCTCCACGCAAAACATTCACATTTAATTTATATAGTGTAACAAATTAACATATAAATAACATACCATTATAATAAACAATTGAGCTTCTGAACAAAAATCATGCTTAGTTTCTCATAAAAAAATTTGATGAATGCTGAGCTATAATCGGTAACGTCCAGTTTTGCCGAATATAGCGATAATTGAACACGTGATTTACTCACAATCTATGCTTGGCATTCCAATTCGGAGGGGAGAGCAGAAATATCCAACCTGGGGTTGCTGCTTTATAAGGCATTGGCACAATAAGGTGCCACGCGAGGCTGACAAAAAATTTTCACGAAGGGGATATAATTGGGATAATACTGAAGTAGTCTTGATAAATCACATAAATCATCAGATATTGAAAACTTGCTGAAGCTTATAGCAAAACCCTCTGGCTTTAATTATCACTTCTACTCTTAGTTTTGCATGGTCGCAGTAGATAAAAAAACGCAATTCACGCGCCAATCTCTCTTTGTCAGACCACCACCAAAACAAGGCACGGCATACAAAAGGTATGTCGTGCCATAAACCTCAATACTTGAGTGGCAATTTTCAATGCCTACTTTCGTCACATGCTGGCTTCTTCAAAAAAAGCGTCTGGCTGTAAGATAATCACGTCAGAACTGTTTCTGTCAAAATCCCATATGCCTTCTGCCTGCCACTGGCGCATCACCTTGTGGATGGAAGTACGGTGCATGCCCAGCAGATCTGCCATTTCGCGGTAGGACATATCGCGGTGAGCACATAGTGGATTTGACCCCGGCACAATTCGCGAAGCAAGGTACTTGCAAACTCTGGTCAGGGGCGATTCCAGGCTGAGCGATACGAGTTGCTTCGCCAATAGCCCGACCTTTTTGGAGTAGCTCTCACAAAGATTGATCAAAAGCTCGGGTTTTTCCCTACTCAAAGCCTCAACATCTTGCCTGGAGAATGCATGCAGGTAGCAATTTTTTGTGCACTCATGATAAAATCTGACCCGCCGAGCTGGAAACCGGCTTATCATAGAGCTTGATTCAAAAAGTACAGTTTCATTAAAGCAGCAGCCGTTACCCAGATACCACAATGTTTTTTCATTACCTTTAGCGTCCAAAGCCATCAAACGCACCCTGCCGCTGAGCAAATAATACATCAGCGGCGATTCATCGCTGAACCTCCAACCTTTTCCCCATCGCCGCGGCTTGTCGCTAACTACCTTGCCCCAGCATTCATTATGCTTAAACAATTCTATAAAAGACATGATTTCCTCCTGTGCAAAGAGGTTCTATTCTGCACTCGCGTCCTAGCATAGCCATAAGAAGAAACATGTATAGTACCATTTTAAGACAAAAATTTAAAAACAAATTAAATATTTATTTATAGGTATCGATTAAAAGGCAATTCAGGCCAAGATAGCAGCTTGTTCATAAAAGAACGTTACCCCGCTTTTTTTGTGAATAGTGTTGCACGAACTACAATTTTTACGGTCAGCCAAGGCTAATGTGCAAGGCACGAGAAGGCTTGACGACAGTAAAGCAAGAAGCAAGCCCGATTGTGTAAAAAATAACCTTGCCGAAAGGAGAGTTACATGGGCCATCCGACTATCTATCCCACAGGAGTTACAGTTTATAACCCGGAAAAAGCATGGAGCGGCTTTACTATTCTGCAAGCTCCCGATAACGGCGCCTTACTGATTGGCATGAATGGGCACGAAGTTCGTATGTGGAAGGACCTGCATGGCTTTCCCAATAAAATGTTTCCCGGCGGCATGCTCATGGGCAGCACCGGAACCCGTCATCCCAAGCATGGCCTGCAAGACCAGCTTGATCTTGTGCAGGTAGACTGGGATGGAAATATCGTGTGGAAATTCGACAGGGCAGAATTTGTAGAAGACCCGGGCAGCGAAGGCCGCTGGATGGCGCGCCAGCATCATGATTTTCAGCGTGAAGGCAGCTCCACGGGCTACTATGCCCCAGGTCAGGAGCCCAAGATAGATTCAGGCAACACGCTTGTTCTGTGCCATAAAAACACCATTAATCCCTACATCAGCGACAAAATGCTTGTCGATGACGTCATCTACGAAGTTACATGGGACGGCGACATCGTTTGGGAATGGAACTGTGCAGACCATGTAGAAGAAATGGGCTTTACCGAAGCAGCTCGCAACGCCATGTGCCGTGACCCCAACTTCCGCGGGGGCACCATAATGGAAAATGCCCCGGGCGTTGGCGACTGGATGCACGTCAACTCCATGTCCACGCTTGGCCCCAACAAATGGTTTGATGCAGGCGATGCCCGCTTCCACCCGGACAACATTATCATTGACGGGCGCGAAACCAACATCATTCTGATCCTGGACAAAAAGACGGGCAAAGTTGTCTGGCAGCTTGGGCCCGATTATGACCGCACGCCCGAAGAAAAAGCCATCGGCTGGATTATCGGCCAGCATCACGCCCATATGATTCCTCGCGGCCTTCCCGGCGAAGGTAACATTCTGGTATATGACAACGGTGGCTGGGGCGGATACGGCAACCCCAACCCTGGTGCCCCCCGAGGCGTCAAGGCTGCGCAGCGCGACTATTCCCGCATTCTTGAAATAGATCCCGTGGCCATGAAGATTGTGTGGCAGTACACGCCGCATGAAGCTGGCTTCCTTGTTCCGCTTGACGCCTACCGTTTCTACAGCCCCTTCATCAGCTCGGCACAACGCCTGCCGAACGGCAATACACTGATATGTGAAGGATCTGACGGCCGCGTATTTGAAGTGACCGCCGAACATGAAATCGTTTGGGAATACATATGCCCTTACAAGGGGCACATCAGCCTGCCAATGAACTGGGTGTACCGTGCATATCGCCTTCCCTACTCATGGGTACCCCAGGCGGAAGTTCCCGAAGAAAAAGCCATTGAACCAATGAGTGTAAAAGACTTTCGCGTAGCTGGAGCAGCCCCCTTTGGCGCCATGTCCACAGTCAAAGTCAAGGGCACCATTGGCTACTACAGCGGCGCTGGTCACTGCGTGGCTGCTACCGAATAAACCGTCTCCATACCCAATCCCATTGCCATGAGACCCCGGATATGCCGCCGGGGTCTCTTTTTTATTCTGGCAGTTACGAAAACGTAGTGCCAACAATTTTTATCTTCAGGCAGCCGTGCAGCTACAATTCCAGATCCATACGCGACCTGAAGAACGTAAGCCTGCTCGGCTAGCCTCGGCACGGATAAATAAGTCATATAGATCAATACCCGCAGCCCGATTTTGCGGCGGTTGTACGATATGGCAGTTTATTGGGGGCAAAATAGCAAAGGCCCCTGAACAGAAGATTTTATCCGCCGTCAGGGGCCGCATGACCGATCGGTAAAAAGGCTAGAAGGTATAGCGGAACGACACAGAAACGCGCCAGTTGTCATCAAACTGTGAATCCTGGGCACCGCGCCACGTATCTGAATCCAGGTGCAATTTAACGTAAGCGCCTTCCAGGTTTACCTGAAGATTTTCATATATCTTATAGGTATTGGAGAGGCTCGCTTCCCACGCATGGTCGGTTGTCGTCAGATAGGCCATAGGCCCGTCTGCCCGTGTGGGATAAGAAACCATGTTGGCCTTACGCGGCATATCCGAACTGTTGGTGCCGTGAAAATAGGCAAGCTTGAGAGTGTGCTTCAGGTCATCAATGAAGCTCACATCCTTGATGCTGCCCACAAATCCCATCATGCCGCCGGGGTTATGCCCCAACACCTTCCAGGAATCCAGGTCAAAGAAACCGCCGCCAAAGCCCAAAGGCGTCACTGGCCACGGCGTATTAAAAACGGGCAACCGTTCAGAACCATTGTACGGGTTGTCGTCGTCGCCGCTGCCATACCAGGCCAGCACTCCCGGCGTACCCCAACCGAGCTTGTAATCAACCCGCATGGCCGCATACCAGCCCTGGCGCAGAAGCTGAAAGGTTTTACCAGCGCCCTTGGGGTCAAACTGGGTGTAGTTTTTTAATTCGCCCATATCCACACGGCCATATGTACCTTCAACGGCAACATCCCAAGGCTCCCACTGGCTCAGATTGACCGTCAAACCACCCCACCAGCCATTTCCCCAGGTATTGCCAGCATTGCGGTAGTTCTTTTCAAACGTCTGGAAGTAATTCATGCCGCTACCAAGTATGGGCATAAGCCCGCCACGGGGCGCGTAGATAGCAGGTTCGCGCTGAGAGGCATTATCATTTATGCCGCGCAGGCTGTTTTCCCCAATAAGGGCGTACATTCCCCAAGGTGAAATTTTTATTCCTTCTGCCTTTATGGGCAGTACAAGGGCAAAGACATCCAGATTATCCAGGTAATTTTTTTCAAGACGTCCGCCTTGGGTATTCTGGGAATTGTCATTGTAGGGCCTGCCCCAGAAAAATGTAGAACCAATAGAAAAATCATTGTTTTCGTAAATTGGAGAATTGACCGTAATGCCGGACGTAAATTGCCCGTACACGGCGCTCCAATCGGTTACGAAACCGGGCAACAACAAAGGCTGTATGCCCATTCGGATTTTGGTTTCAGTTTGTGGCACCCGCCAGTCAATATAGGCAGCACGAATGCCAACGACATTACTGCCGTCACCTCCAAGAGCCGCACCATCCTTGGCTGATCCCCAATACTGACCATTTGTGCCTACGGTAACAATCAGACTACCTGACACGTTTTCGCTGGCTACAGCGTCCAATTGAAAGCGCAGACGCTGCAAAGCTTGAAAAGAATCACTTCCTTTCACGCCAAGCGGAATAACGTTGGAAGTTTCAAAACTGACGTCAAAGGCCCCCTTAACCTTAAAATCTACGGCATTGCCCCGAACTGCAATCAACATGAACACGGCACAGAACAGCAGGCAAAACAATTTGCTGCCAAAAGTTTTCATGGCTTCTCCTGTGAATATAGGTGCACCCCCTGCACCCCCGCTTCATTCACAGGACAATGGCTTTTTAATTTTTTCACATGTGTCGTCTGGGCAACACTTTTCGCAAATAACCCCTTTTTTCACATAATTGTTTATTGCTTTTGCGCTAAATATGGAAAGACTTGGCTCGCACAATAATAAATTTATAAAAAAAAATGAAAAAATGTTGCTCAGCCTACAACAATACGCAACTAACTAGTTAATAAAAGTACAACCTCCTGCTCCCGTTGAAGTAGAAACTTTCGCCAACGCACAAAATTCATGAATAAATCCTAGCGCCAAAGGAAAAACCCATGCCAGGCCAAGAGAGAATACGCAACAATTACTTCGACGGACTTCAAGTCACCGGTCGCCATAAAGCTGTATTTTTCATTATTATGGTGGCCTATTTTTGCGAACAAATGGACAACTGGAACTTCGGCTTTATCGCCCCGGCCCTGATGCAGCACTGGGGGCTGACAATGCGTGACATTGGCACTGTCACGTTTTGGTATTTTACTGCCATGACATGCGGCGGCTTTGTGGGCGGGTTCATATCCGATCTAATTGGACGCCGAAAAACATTTCTTATTGCCATCACCCTGTTTTCGACGGCGTCCATCATCAACGGATTGACGGACGACTTTCATGTTTTTGTAGCTTCACGGGCTCTTACGGGATTTGGGGTATTTTGTCTTATGGTTTGTTCCCAGGCCTATATTGCTGAAATGGCTCCAGCGGAAAGCCGGGGGAAATGGCAAAATCTCGTGGCGGGTGTCGGCTTTTGCGCCGTGCCTGTCATCGGCATGCTTTGCAGAGCTATCATTCCACTACATGAAGAAGCATGGCGCTACATATTCTATCTTGGCGGTATGGGCTACATCGCCCTGTTTATCGCCTGGAAGTACCTGGATGAATCCCCACGCTGGCTGGTAAGCCGTGGGCGCATCAAGGAAGCGGAATTTGTCATGCGCGACCTGACTCATCTGGATATTGACCTTTCTGAAGCTGCCAGCAAAGGCGCTACAAAAAAGCCGCCCATGCGTGAAGTTCTGCTGGGTATGATCAGCCAGAAGTACATCAAAAGAACACTGGTCATCCTTGTGTTGGTGCTCTGCACCAACCCCGCGACTTTTGTAGTGACAAACTGGACTGCCACGCTGCTCAAGGCTCACGGCTTTACCCTTGAAGAATGCCTGATGGCTACGACCCTCATTTCAATCGGCGTTCCCCTGGGCCTCTTCGCCTCCAGCGCCTTTACCGATATGGGCGGTCGCAAGATACCGCTGGTCATCATGCTGGCTGCAATGGCGGTGCTGGCTCCCATATTTGGCAATGTCAGCTCTTACTGGACCGTTGTAGGCGTAGGCGCTCTGCTCACTGCCTTTGTTATGGGCCTGGGATTCACAATTTTTTCCTATACGGCAGAATCCTACCCCACCCATTTGCGCAACACCGCCACGGGGTTCCATTCTTCCATTGGCCGTCTTGCCGTGGCCTTTTCCCAGCCGCTCATTCCTCTAGTCTACGCGGCATACAGCTTTGACGGCGTGTTTTACATATTCAGCGCGCTTTGCGTTGTGCCAGCTCTTGTGCTGGCCCTGTGGGGCGCCCGTACGGGTGGCAAGTCTCTCGAAGATATTGCCTGACCTTCAACCCAAATCTATTTCAGACTGCCGGGCGGGCAGATTCATCTATCAAGACTTGCCTGCCCGGCTCACTTAATTCCAAGGAGAATGCCGTGAGCATCACCCTTTACACCGCGCCCGACTGTATTCGATGCAAAATTGTTAAAAACTTTCTTGCCGAACGCGGGCTGGACTACGACACCATTGATTTCAAAGCCGATGCGCAAGCATTTAACACTTTTTACCGCACCAACCGCAAATCCATTTACCGTAACCCCGAAGGTGTGGAATTTCCTCTTTTTGATGATGGAAAGGTTATCAAGCAGGGATCAGGAGAAATTCTGGCCTATCTACTTTCCGGTCAAGTTCTCGAGAGCTGCGTGACCAGAAGCGACATGCTACACGGTAAAATTTCTGGCATCTACCCTTCCCAGTGCCCTGATGGACAAGAAGAAAATATGCTTACCCTTGTTGACCGCCTTGCAAAAGGCGGCCTGCAGGTATGGCTGCAAGTGGATGGACGCAAGCCCGCGCTGCTGCAAAATTTTTTGTGCAACAAGGACGTGCGTGTCATTCTTAATGTCGTGGGCGGAAACGCCAGCACAGAGCGCACCCTGGGCGGCGCCCCCACAAAGAGTGAACTTGCTGAAACCATTGACCTTGTGCGCAATACGCCGGAAGGCATCATCCGCTTTTTTGCAGTTCCCCAGTCACGCGAGGACGGCACATGGTCCTGGCCTGACAGGTCCGAAGCCGTTGCAGCGGCTCAAATGGTGGCCGAGGCCTGCAACTTGCCTACCCTGCCCTACAGTATCGACGCCGTTACGCCAGAAATGGCCTGGGATATGCGCGGGCTTGAGGCGCTGCCGGAACAAACGCTGCTCATATATCGTTCCGCTTCACGCCAGTTTCTGTTCAAAGCCGACATCGCCAAGTAAGAGGATCATACCGTGCAATCATATGATGTTATTGTAATTGGCGGCGGGCCTGGCGGAACTACCGCAGCCCGTATTCTGGCCCAAGCAGGCAAGAAAGTAGCATTGATTGAAGACAAGCACTGGGGAGGAACCTGCCTTAACGCAGGCTGCATTCCTACAAAGATGTTGCTTGGGGCAACGGTCCCGCAAAGTCTTTTACATGCCCAGGAACGAGTGCGTCTCGCCCAAGGCTCTATACAGGTTGACTTCGCTGCTCTGCAAAACCGTGTCGCACGCTTTACCAAGGGAACAAGCCAGACCCTTGCAAAAACGTTGCTTGGCCTGGGTATTACTCTTTTTGAAGGTATCGGTGTTTGCGCGGGACAAAAGGATGGTCAGGCCTGCATACAGGTCACCACAGACGAAAGCCTTGCTGAGCTGACAGGAAAGAAGGTCATTCTGGCCTGCGGCACATCATCCGCAAGCTTCCCCGGCCTTGTGCCCGACCACAACAATGTTCTGGATAGTACGGATCTTCTGCGTATTCCGGCTGTTCCAGAAAGCCTGATTGTGGTGGGCGCAGGAGCTATTGGTCTGGAAATGGCAGATTTTTTTTCAGCTATGGGCAGCGCCGTTACTGTAGTGGAGGCCGCTCCGCACATAGCACCTACAGAAGACGCAGACATAGCCAAAGAAATGCTTCGTGCCCTGACCAAAAAGGGCATTGCCTGCCATGAAGGAACAAAGGCCAAAAATTTAACGTCCGTTGACGGCAAGGCCCAACTGGAGCTTGAGGATGGCACCGTCATCACGGCAGCCAAAGCCTTGATCGCTGTGGGGCGCTTTCCCAATACGAAAACCCTCGCTGTTGATAGCCTTGGCGGCAGCCTCACAGCTCGCGGCTATGTTCAGGTGGACGAAACCCTGCAAAGCGCGCCCGGCCTGTATGCCATCGGGGACGTTAACGGACTCACCCTTCTGGCGCATGCGGCAGAGCATCAGGCCGCCTATGTGGCCAAACACATTCTGGGCGAAACAGAAGGCGCGTATGTGCCCGGCCCCGTTCCATCCTGCGTATACGGCAGTATGGAAATCATGCGCGTTGGCAAAACCGCCAGTGAGCTTTTGCGCCAGGGCAAAGCTGTGGACGTATCCCAGGCTGCACTTTCAGCCAACCCCATTGCTCAGGCCAGCGGAGGCACAGCAGGTTTTGTAAAGATTGTTTGGCACGATGGTCAAATAGCAGGTATCGCCGCTGTCGGGCACGGTGTATCGCACCTTGTGACAGTGGCCCAATTGCTCATAAAGGAAGGATACACAGAATCCAGGCTGGATGAGGTCATGTTCGCCCACCCAACGTTGGATGAAATAATGCCTATGGCCATACGAGCGCCCAAATCCACTGCATCCAAGATATAAGGAGAGCAATATGCACTTTCCAGACGACAGGCTGTATCATTCAGATCACCTTTGGGCACAAGAACAGCCAGATGGGTCTTGGCTTATTGGCATTACAGACTATGCCCAGGATCAGCTTGGCAGCGTAATATTTGTGGATCTGCCGCAAATGGCAGCCAGCTTTGAACAGGGGCAATCCTGCGCATCTATTGAGTCTGTAAAAGTGACCAGCGATGCCATCATGCCCATTGCTGGCACAATTGCAGAAACCAACGCAGATCTTGCCGACACCCCTGAACTGCTTAACAGCGATCCTTATGGGCAAGGCTGGCTGGTACGCGTCACTGCTGGCAGCCATGCTGCGGGAAGTTGCCTGAACAGTAGCGCATACACTGCTCTTATCAAGCTATAAAACCCACAAAATAAAACCGGCAGGTTACTGGTGTAGTTATACCAGTAGCCTGCCGTTTATCTATTAATCTCGCCACATGCGTGTCGTACACAGGCTACAACAGCCATAAACTTTGTTGTTTTTGGTGGATTGGCCCGCTTTGCAGGGCAACGCCAGAGAGTTTTTGTAAATCATTCTTTTGTCCAGCTGGCGGCGTTGAAAGGCCATTTTTTACTCCAGTCATGTACCCTGGCAATACACTTCTTTCGCAAAAAGCCTTTTCCATCGCTTGGTACAAAATCGTTTATTGAGAAACAGCCCCTTAGTTGGCCAAATTTTTATGGATCTCCACAGCTTCTATGTCCACTATATCCAGCCAGTGACGTACTTCAATGCCCTTGGGAACGGCAGAAGCAAGCTGCATGACGCAACCGCTACATCCGGTAACGACATGCCGGGCTTCTGAAGCAAAACCTTCAATAGATTTTTGAGCTATCTTCATCGACAAGCCGGGATTACTCATTTTAAGGATGCCCCCCATGCCGCAGCATAGCCCTGTGCCTTTTTTCAAACCGGGCAGACCACGCTTGAGCAGGGGCATATCCGGGTCCACAGTATTCCAGTGACAGGGTTGGTGGTACGCTATGACAGAAGGGGCCTGCCCGGTGGTCTGTATATGCGGGTTTTCCAGCAAGGCAGACAGTGCCTGGCACTTATCTTTCCACTCCTTGCCTTCATCTTCAGCCAACAAGGCAGCGTATTGCTCAAGACTGTGTTTGCAGGAAGCACAGAATGTGGTCACCAATGGTTTGCCCAGCGAGCGCCATACTTCCAGATTCTGATTGCGCGCGCTTTCTTGCGCCTTGTACTGCCCGGCATGGTGCAGAGTTCCTCCGCAACAGGTGAACCCCGCCGGATCAAGAACATCATAACCCCAAGCCTGTAGCAGATTTTCCGCTTTTTGCACCCAGCGTGGCCGCGCGTTCTTTGCTGTACACCCACTGAACAGAACAACACGTTTGCCCTGAACACTTTCGCGTGGTTGAAGCAACATCCAGGGAGCACACGGCGGCATATCCACCAAGGCACGGGCAGTTTCCAGCAGAGAACGCAGATTGTCAGGCACTATGGCCTCTGGCGTGAGCATGGCGAGCTTTCCGGCCATGGGCCAAAGAGGGCCAGCCCTGCGTATCCATACTTCCCATAGCGCCTGCGTCCAATGGGGATTTTTCGCGCGGGCATCCGCTAGAAGATCCGCGGTGGAAAGCTTGCGTGCACAGGTTCGCTGGCAGCGGCCACATCCGGCGCACATGCGCGCAAGCTCACGCACTGCGGCCCAGGAAAGGGTATCCTCTGCTCCGCTGCCGTAAGTGTCGTCAAGTGGCTCCATGAGCAGACGCTTGGCCTTTGGCGCATATTCCTCACGCTTGAAAATTTCATACACCGGGCAAACGTTCAGACACTCGCCACACTGCGTGCAGCCTCTTTTCATCTTAATACCCTTTGCCGGGGTTGAGTATTCCCTTGGGGTCAAAAACACGCCGAATGCCGCGCATCAGGGCGTGTTCATCCTTACCGAGCTGCTTGCTTACGTCTTTGAGGTATCCTGCCCCGTGCTCGCCTGAAAGACTACCGCCAAATTCCAGAGCGGCCGCATCCAGTTCATGATGCGTTTTTTCAGTACGCCGGGCATCGTCAGGATCAGAGGCATCATAGTGAAGATTTGCGTGAATATTGCCATCACCCGCATGACCAAAGGCAACAAGCCGTTTGCCGTTGGATGCGGCGATCTTTTCAAAACGGCGCACTGCACTGAGAATAGAACCACGGGGAACGGCCATGTCACCGCCGATACGGTCTGGCCCCAAAACATAAGAAGCCGCCGAGACTCTGCGACGGTACGCCCAAATTTTGTCCTCTTCATCCTTGCCCACGCCTTCCATACGCCACAGAGCATCATGAAGCTGATGAGAAAGGCGGGCATTTTCAAATGGAACAGTATCGTTGCTGCCGTCTACCTGAAAAAGCAGGAGCGATTTGACCGTATCTGGCCAGGGTACTTCGCTAGTTTTTGTTAAAATTTCCAATACGGTCTCATTCATGAATTCAACGGCGCAGGGCAAAATACCTGCGGCAAAAACCTTGCCCATTGAGGCAAGGGCAGCATCGAGCGAGGCATACCCTACCAGCACAGAGGCAGAAGCTTCGGGCTTGGGAATGAGCTTCAGGGTAAGCTTGGTGATTACGCCCAGCGTTCCTTCACTGCCAACAAACAGGCGGCCAATATCAAGGCCAATAACATCCTTGTGCGTACGGCCCCCAAAGCGGAGCAATTTGCCGCCTGGGAGCACGGCTTCAACACCAATTACGTAATCTCTAGTAACACCGTATTTAACGGCACGCAGGCCGCCTGCACAGGTAGCCACATTGCCGCCCACACTGGTGGCTTTGGCGCTGGCAGGATCGGGCGGATACAGCATTCCCAGTTTTTCGCATTCCTCCTGAAGCTGGGCCGTGCTGACGCCAGGCTCAACCTCGGCCACAAAGTCATCCCTGGAAATATTCAGAATCTTATCCATACCAAGCATGGAAATGACTATGCCTGGAATAGTGGGCACACATCCGCCTGACAAACTTGTTCCCCGTCCGCGTGTGTGAACAGCAATATTTTCAGTTTCAGCCCACCGCATAAATTCGCAAACCTGATCGCTGTTTTCAGGACGAACCACGGCTAGCACCGTACCGACCTTCAAACTGGCATCAGAAGCATAAACACGCAGCACTTCAGGGTCAAAAGCTACCCCACCCGGAAACAGTTTTTCAAGAAATTTTTTATGTGCAGACGTGAGTGATGACGTATAGTTATCCAGCATATTGCCCTCCAGATCAGAAGGCGGCAAAGAAAATATCAGGATGGCATATCCCCTAATTTTCAAACCACCGCAAAATCGTATGAACTAATGCCATGATGCAGTTTATTGACCGAGATTATCATGCATTCATATTGATGCTGGCATAAATATGGATGCGAGCTCTGGTTCAAGCTGGCAAACAGCCTACAGAGTGGGTCACGCCAAACATAATCCGGCCAGGCTGAGATCGCCTGACAGACAGCAGGCCCCGCCTCCAGATAAATGTGAACCGAAAAATCTATACAAGGGGCAGGAGTAAATAGCCACAGCTGATCGCGCAGGTAACCTTAAAAGCTACCTACACAACCGGAAAGTAAGAACGTTTAAATCAGGAGGTGAAAATCAAGAGAGGATATATTGGCGAGACAAAGACCATCCAAAAAACATTTGTAAAATTTTTCAGACGTAAAAAAACCTTTGTGGATTCACTGCACGTTTATACATTGCCAGGTGTAGCCGGACTTTTGCATCACTATCAACATAAAACAGCTAAAACTTCAGGCATCAAAAAATCTGCTACATCCAGTTTAAATCATTTTGTGTAATATTTTTTATATCCTGTGCCATGCATCATAATTTTAATTATCACAAATATTTTTTAGAGGAGCCACACAGACTTTATTTCTTCCTTCTGCTTTTGCCGCATACAATGCAGCATCAGCAAGTTTTATGGCATGGTCCTGCAACTCACTGCAACTATACATGTCTGCCCATGAATCTAGCAAAACTGCTACTCCAAGGCTGGCATGCAAGGTAACTTCTCTTCCGTCTTCCAACTTCAGTGGTGAGTTCTCAATCGCAGCTCTGATCCTTTCAGCAGCTACATAGCCCTGTGACAAGTCGGCATTACAGAAAAGAAAAATAAACTCTTCCCCACCGTATCGCCCCATAATATCTGACTTTCTCAGGCTGAGTTGAGCTTGTTCCGCAACAAATTTCAGGGCGCTGTCGCCTTCAACATGACCGTATGTGTCATTAAAAACTTTAAAGTAATCAATATCCAGCAAGCAAAAGCAACAGCCTTTGCGTAAGGAAAAAGAATTTTCCAGTTTTTCCTTAGCCATAGAGAAGAACGAACGGCGATTGAAGACACCTGTAAGAGGGTCATGTTGCGCAAGGTACTTAAACTCAGCTTCGCTTTTTTTAAGCTTTTGCAAAGTTTCGCTACGGCGCTTCACTTCTTCTTGAAGAGATACGGCAAGATTAGTTAAAGCCTCTTCTTTTTGCTGCAATGCCTGAATAGTCGTTTCCAACTGCACAACCATCTTATTGAAGGAAGATGAAAAATCTCCCATAAAATCCATACGTTGTGCGTAGTCACCCCTTTCAACCTGCTGCACCTTCCAGGCCATATGGCGCAAGTTGGCCTGCAAGGCCTTGCAGAATCCGGCTACAACGCCGCGCAAGGCTATCTGTTGCGAGAGATCTCCACGAGCGAACGACGCCATAACCTCACGCAAATTCATCATTTTTTCATGAAACTGGACAAATTTTTCGTCTTCTGCAAATTCTTCAGGAATCTGTGGAGGCTTTGCTGTCTCCAGCAATTGCTCTGCGTGGCCAAGAACCATGTGAGCTATTTCTGTGCGATTATTGCCGTTCATAGAAGAGTAATCCTCATCAGATTCAGTTCATCTCTAACCGACGGCATTGGCACTGAACCGGCAGGTGCGGGCGCCTGTGCACCAGCAGTCAATTTCACGCACTTCAAATTTTTTGCCCGTGAAAGATTCCAGAATTCCCTGAATAAACCCTTCGTCATAAACACAGATTTGTTCATTGGTGTCAGGCAGGCCGGAACAATCAAGATCTTCTTCGACATTCAGTGTAAAACACAAGTCTTCAAGATTGATTGATTCAACCCTAAAAAGGCCCATTCCCAGATCCCTGAACTTGTTTTCAATAACCATCACTAAACCGGGAATATCTTCTACATCCGTACAAAATTTATTGAAAAACTCTCTTCCGGCAACTGCGCCAGCCCTGCGAAAGATCTCATCTGTCTTTTGATGTCCATAATCTTCTTCCAGAATATCGCGCAGCGTATATTGCAGCAGTCTGTAAACCTCAACGCGCGTGGTTGCGCCAAGGCTTGGGCGCGCTATAGCCAACTGGTCGCCAATGGTGCTCCAGGAAAACGTATACTTTCTTTCAGTAGTCATAAAAACCATCCCCATTTCATGTGGCGGAAACCCATCCCAAAGATATCAGCTCCGCCTGTTCACCCAAAAATCTGCAACTCGCCCAACCAGATCTTCTGAAGGCGTAAGGACTCCGTCACCATCTTCCCAGGCTGCGGGGCATGCCTGATGCGGATGTTTATCAACATACACATAAGCCTGCATTTTTCTCACCAGTTCCGCTGCGTTTCGCCCGACATTGTAATAGTTGACCTCTGTTCCAACCAGGATGGATTCAGGATTTATGATGAACGTGCCTCGCAGGGCTGTTCCCGCTTCTTTGTCGTACACTCCAAAAAAATCTGCTATCTCCCCAGTTGTGTCAGACGCCATAAGGAAATTGACATCCCGAAGCAGTTTTTCGGCTTTGCACCACGCCAGATGAGAAAACTTTGAGTCTGTTGAAATAGAAATAACCTCAACACCCATATTTCTCAGCTGCTTGTAGTATCCGCCAATATCGGCAAGCTCTGTTGGGCAGACAAAAGTGAAGTCTGCCGGGTAAAAGTAAATAACAAGCCATTTTCCGGAAAGGCTGTACTCAAAAAAACTGTGTTCCTCGAAGCTGTCCGAGCTTGGGTTGTACGTAGAAAAAGCGAAATCCTTAATCTTTTGGCCCAACCCGGCGGGACATGTTCTTTTATTGTCGTCATTATCTTGCATTGGAGCGCTCCTTGTTTGCTATTTATCAATCCAACTGATTTTCAAAACTCACAGAAACTGAAACGCACAGGTCCAGTTTCAAATGGCATTCAGCCCAGAGTAGTTAAAGGCAAGCCCTGAAAAAACAGCCAGCACAAGAACGTCAAAAACGTATCCGCACCCCGCTTCTCTGAGGAAAAAACCTGAAAGAGCGCGGGCATCATAACAGTTCGTTGGATACAGCCCCCAAAAGCCAACTTCACTTATGACAAGCTGGCAGCAACAAACAAAATGCTCCTCAATTGTTTATATAGTATAATACAAACAAATGATCTTGAAAAAATCAATCTTATCTATACACAGATATTATTGATAAAACAGCCAAATATGACCAATACATTCAAGTATAACATTTAAAATATGAACATTCTTTATTTCTATACAGGATAATTTTAAACAAAAATACAGAATATCGATCATACACAAACATATAAACACACGACCCACTGTTCATCTAAACTATCAGGCGGAAAATCAAATATCATTTCAATCTGACATATTTCACCGTGAGAACAAGACAGCGGTCATTTCATTAAAGAAAGGCACTTGTTTGCACCTGGCTAAAATAAAAATGACCGCGTTATGTGATCGCTGACAAAGCGTGACTATCATACTCCAATAAATCCTGCCGCCATGCAGGCATTCGATGCCCCGAGGATCTTTTATCGGGGCAAATGAGCAGTAATAGACTAAAAACCAACGTGATATTGGACAGTGCCTTCACGAGATAAATTTCAGTTGTATCACGGAAAACGAGCGCGTTATGCAGGCAGTGTATCCAGATGGGACTGGGCAGCAATAAAAGGAGAAATTCCACGCGTAAGCAAATGAAAAAGCGTTCTCGACGACACGGTTTAGCCATGTATAATTGTATAGTGGGGACAGGTTCAACAAAAGGAGTACAAACTCTGCCCATACTGGGTGTTGAGCGAGCTTGCGTGGCTATTTGTCACCTTGCGAATCGGCTTTTGCCTCAGCTTCAATCAATTTTCCCTGCTTATCGCAAAGCCCTACAAGAACAGTTTTTCCATTATCAGCAACCTTGAACTGACCAAACCGGGCCTTTTCATACTGTCGAGCCGTACCTTCTTGAAAGTAGAAGGCTGTGGCAACGGTGGTAACGGCATGTCCACGTTCTTTGTAAGCAAGAAGAAACTCGCCGGGCAGCAATGGCTTGCCGTCATCCAGTCGAATAAAGGACGCCGCCAGTGGCACAGGCTCATTAACAATACGCAATACGGCAAAGCCTTCTACAGCCGTATCCTCGACCCTGCTTTTTGTCTGCGATACATTGCTGTTGTCACGCGCGGCTCTTGCCTTGGACAGAGCTGCGCGAATGTCGGCATTAACAATATACCTGAGATCCATATAATCACCCATAAGCAACGCCCGTGGGTCCACGGGGGCTAGTGGCAACAATATGGTCTTGCCGTTGGCAAGCACCGTTTCCATCTTTTGCACAGAAAAGGCATAGCCAGCAAAAAAGAGTAGCAGAACCGCCAGTATGTAGAACTTACGCATGACTTGCCTCCTGCTTCGACATTTTCGTCTTCCAGATTTGCAAAATCAGGGCAAGCAATAACAGCAGCACGCCAGTTATCGTCAGGTAGGCGGATTTCATCGAAAACGGCACTGCAAGGTTGTAGTAGTAGAAAATCATGTAGGCCAGCAGGTACGCCAATACAAAGCCCTGCATGACAGCGTTGCCCAACTGTCTTGCCAGAACAAGACCAAAAACAGCTAAAGTCGCTCCTGGCTGGTACCGTGAAAGAACAATAAATATAACCATGCCAATCATGACTGCCGCCCGTACTTGCCAACTTCGCTTCCGGGTCAGAAAAAAAGCTACGCACGCTGTTCCTACAGCAGCCCCCAGGCCAATACCCGCCGCACCTATAACCGGAATGCTCAAAAAATGATTAAGGCCATAGGGCAGGCCAAGAGCGGCTATCTGGAATAGCAGCATCCCCGCATAAGCCCCAAAAAACCACGCGTCAGCGATGGGTCCTCGTGAGCTGCCACGCCATTTTCCTTCGCGCATGCAGAAGTACGCCAACCCCAAGCCTACCAGTATCCACCATAGCGTGGAAAGGTTGACGGCAATACTTACCAGATGAGCAGAAAGCCCATCTCCCAATCCCTCATAGAGCAGGAATGAAATTCCAATTGCCACACAACCGCAAATGGATGCAGCTGCCAAAAAAGTATAGGCGGCGGCACGCATGAAAATGCTGATGCCAACGAGCAGAACAGCCAACGCAAAGCAGGCCAGCATAGGTTTGTCGAATGTCAAAAAGAGGGAAATGGCAATTCCAACAGAACCTGTGATGGACAAGGCGAAGCCAAAATGCCGCGAAAATATTTGATTCCCGGCTACCAGCATACGGCCCACAAACAGTATTGGCACTGAGACAACAAGAATGCTCAACCATTCATATGAATCGATTCCCAGTGTGGCAAACAGCAAAAAGCCCAAAAAACAGACAAATAGAAGCGCCGTCAGCCAGCCCCCCAATGATAACAGCAGGCGTATATACCACGGGGATATGGGTTCTTCCAGCCTTGGCAAGGAATCCTCCGCCTGAACCGCGCCGTGGGCTTGCAGATTTTTCCATAATGCCTGCCACGAAACATCAGGCCGGGCACGGCCAAAAACAGTAAAGCCAGAAGAATTTGAAAAACCTGTTGCGGCTTCGCTCTTTTGCTCGACAGCCATGCTCCGTTGCAAATGCAGCAGAATTTTTGCCAATCCCGCAGTGATGCCGGCAATAAGAAGGCCCCACAGCAAAAAAGCAGTAACCACGCCGGCATCAAAAAACAGCTCGCTCTTGGCCAGCACAGCGATCAAAATAACTGTGCCCGCTCCAAGCAATGATGCAAGCATAAAAAGATCAGGTTCTTTTTTTCTATACCACCAGCATGAAAGGCACGCGATGATCACCGCAAAAAGGACAACAAATTGATGGGGCAGCCATAATACCAAACCATCCGCCACATAATATGCATCAAAGATAGTGATAATCAGATAGGAGGTAGTTCTGACAATCAGATCAAAAAAGAGAAGTCTGGGCAGCCAGCGCGACCGCAACCATGCGCGGGATTCCTTTTGTCCTGCCCTGCGCGCGGCCCATTCCCAAAGTGCAACGGCGCAGGCGATGACAAGCAGCCATTCAGGAAGGACAAAAAATTGGCTAAAAGCATCAAAGGGCGACGAAAGACTGCGCCCAAGCCAAAGAGCTACAAAAACATTGCCTGAAAGCCAGGAAGCAAACCATAATCCGGCCTGTTTTCCTGCAATGGCGAGCAAAACCAGCAAGACTGTCCATACCCTGAACAGTTCCCAAAGCTCTGCTCCTGTCTGATAGGTCTGACCGAACACGGCCAGCATCGGCCCCATTGCAACCCCGCAGGTCAGCAGCAAGGCCTGCCCAAGACGAGTATCCAGCCCCCGAATGACGGCCCCGATACCTCCACCCGCAACAACCAGACCTACAAGACCCATGCGCTGGAAAGGACGCATATCGCCCCAGTTCCAGGCAATGAAACAGATGAGGCCTGCCAGGAAAAAAAGCACGCCGCCAAGTATGGAGACCTGACGCCAATAAGCCAGCCATGCACTACCGTCTGGTCTGAACCCGCAAAAATCAAGCGCCTTGGACCATGCTGTGGGCGAAATGCCCCCGCTATCACAGAGAAAACTCAGGGAGCTGCGTGTCAAAGGCGGTAAAAGTTCTTCAGTAGCGGAAGCGCGCTCCACCACAGGAATATCCGTATCAGAATGCGCGGAAGCGCTCACTTCATTCATAACCTGCTCTCATGGCTTGAAATATATACATTTAAACCGGCAATTTTCTGATTGCCTAAGCCCAATATACCATAATAGGCATGAATGGCGATAACAATTATTATACTTGTTTGCGTATCCAACCGCCTGTACAATACTTCCAAATAATTGCTGCAAGCATAAAAAAAGCGGAGCATCTGCCCCGCTTTTTTATGGTATTTCTGTATGTTGCGTCAGCTGAAATAGCCGCTTTGGCGCATAAGCTCCTGCCCATTGGCAAGTGAAGGAACAAGGGTCGCAACCATAATGAAATAGTGCACGGCCACAACGCGGAACGAATATTTCGGCAAAACAAAAATGAAAATAAAGCAGATGGCGGCAACAACAAAAACCAGAATATTGGCCTCCTGCGATCCCCATGCGATGCCCGTCAGCCAGATCAATGCGTAGATGCACCAGGCCAGAACCATCGCGCAAAGGAAAAGCACATTAAAACGGGGCTGGTTACGCCAGCTCTCCAGATAAGCTGCAATCATTTATTTTCCCGTGGCCGCCACGGAGCCGAGCTTGCTCCCAATGGCGATGCTTGCGGCAATATTGCGGGCCGCCGTGCGAAGGTTGCTTTCCCCCGCTTCCAGAGCTTCTGCGATTGTGCAGGGGCTAGAAAGGATGCTGAATACAGCGTCAATGCCGTGATTATGCACAACATCGGCGTCGTGACGCAGTGAACCGCCTATGCCGATAACAGGCTTGCCGTAAAGTTTCGCTACGCGGGCGACACCTACAGGAGCTTTGCCAAAGGCAGTTTGGCCGTCAATGCGGCCTTCTCCGGTAATCACAAGGTCAGCGTCTTTGACCACGGCGTCCAGCCCCACGGCCTCAGTGACGATTTCGCTTCCAGGGCGCAGTCGCCCTCCCAGGAAGGCATACATGCCCCCACCCATACCGCCAGCTGCGCCAGCACCCGGTATTTCGGACATATCCACGCCAAGATCACGAAGCGTAATCTCGGCAAAATTTTTAAGGTAGCCGTCAAGCTGCTGCACCAATTCAGGGGTAGCCCCTTTCTGAGGGCCAAAAATGGCCGATGCGCCACGCGGGCCGCACAGGGGGTTGTCCACATCGCAGGCAACGTCAATGACGCACTCTTTCAAGCGAGCGTCAAAGGTAGACATGTCAATGCTGGCCAGCTTGCCAAGCCCAAGTCCGGTGGGTTCGATTTCCTGACCGTCAGCATCAAGCAGTCGCACGCCAAGGGCCTGAAGCATGCCTGCTCCGCCTTCGTTGGTGGCGCTTCCGCCAATGCCGAGGATGAATTTACGGGCTCCGGCATCAAGAGCAGAACGAATCAATTGACCAGTGCCGTAGCTTGTGGTGCGCAGAGGATTGCGCTTTTCAGGCGGCACAAGCCCCAAGCCGCTGGCAGTGGCCATTTCGATCACAGCCGTACTGCCGTCACCCGTAAGGCCGTAAAAAGCTTCCACTGGTTCACCCAGGGGGCCTTTGACAGTTACGGATATGCGCTGACCACCAGTAGCTTCTACCATCGCCTCAACTGTTCCCTCGCCTCCGTCAGCTACGGGAACCTTGACGTAGACAGCATCAGGAAACACTTCTCGAAAGCCCAACTCAATGAACGTGGCTACCTGTAAGGCCGACAGACATTCCTTGTACGAGTCCGGCGCAATGACAATTTTCATGAAATGCTCCTTTTGGATGACACTGGCATTCTGGCCAAGATACTATATGACAGGATGGTGTAAAGTTGGGGTATCGGCTCTGGGCCGGGAAGACAAGCCCCCCGGCCCAAAATACTTGAGAAAGGCTTAGAGGAACATCTGCAGCAAGAGTGTGCCGCCGAGGCCAAGAACAGCCGCGATGGTCGTACCCGCAGTATAGGTTGCGTACATCGAACCCATAGGAATGCCAAGTGATTCCTTGACGAACCAGAAGCCGGAGTCCGTCACCTGTGAAGCGCCGATGGCTCCAGCGCCGATAACGATGGCCATAAGAGCCGGATCAATCTGGGGGTTAGCGCCAAGCACTGGCAGAATAAGCCCCGCCGCAGTCATCATTGCCACAGTGGCGCTGCCCAGGGCAAAGCGCAAAGTAATGGCGATAACCCAGGCCAGGATCAGGGGGCTGATCTGAATGCTGGTCAGCACCTGCTTGAGCACGAGGCCCACGCCGCTGTCCGTGATAATCTGGTTAAGAGCGCCAGCCGCGCCGATAACAAGCATGATGGAAGCCAGAGGAGCCATACCGGCTTCACTGAATCGTCCAAGCTGGTCCCAGTTGAAGCCACGGCCAAGGCCCAGCACAAAGTAGGCCACCACTGCCGAAATGAACAGGGCGATCATCGGCGTGCCGATGAAGTTTACATAGGTCATATAGGCAGGCGGATTATGCTTGTCAATGTTCAGTTCCACAACTGTCTTGGCGATCATGAGCAGCAGGGGCAACAAAATGACAAACAGCGTTCTGCCGAAGGGGGGCAGCTCCGATTCCTTGCGGGGTTCAGTGTCCGCATAGGCGCCAGTCAGGGGAACGGGGGGCAGACGCTTGGCAATAAACTTGCCATAGATGGGGCCTGCAATGCAGGCGGCGGGCAGGCCCACGATCAGACCAAAGAAAATAACCTTGCCCACATCGGCCTTGAGCAGGTCGGTGACGGCCATAGCCGCAGGATGGGGCGGCACGATGCAGTGAACAGTGGTCAGGGCCACCACAAGCGCCATACCCACCTGAATGAGAGGCAACTTGGATTCCTTGACGATGGAGAACATAAGAGGCGTCAGCAAGATGATGCCTACCTGAAGAAATACAGGGATACCGCACACATAGCCAACGATCATCATGGCCCAGTGCGCTCTGGACTGCCCCAGAATGCGAATAAGCGTTCGGGCCAACCTTTCAGCCGCGCCAGAAACTTCCATGAGCTTTCCCAATATTGCGCCAAGCGCAAGAATTGGCGCGAGGAAGCCCAGAGTTTTGCCAAGGCCGCCTTCAAAGGCCACGACAATTTTGGCCAGTTCCATATTGTGCGTCAGCGCCAGGAACAGGCTTGCAGTTGTAAGTGAAACAAACGCGTGAATTTTGAAGCAAATACACAGCACGATGACTATGGCAATGGCAATGGCAAGCATTGTCATTGAATAGCCAATACCAAAGGCTTGGACGGTTCCCATCATCACTCTCCAGACAGCTAGTTACAGTGCAAAGCCGGTATCAGCCGGCTCCAAATACTCCTGGAAGAGCGGCCGACCCTCCGACGGCTGCTCTTCCAGGGAAAGCATTCCTTAGCCATTGGCCTTTTTGAAATTGAATGCATAAAGCGCCGCCAGGCGAATAGCCTCAACCATACTCACAGGACTGGCCTTGCCCTTTCCGGCGATATCAAAGGCAGTGCCGTGGTCAACCGAGGTGCGCAATATGGGCATACCAAGGGTAAGCGAAATAGTACGCTCAAAGTCCACCATCTTGGTGGCGATGTGCCCCTGGTCGTGATACAGCGAAAGCACAGCGTCCCACGCGCCTTTAAGAGCAAAGTGGAACACCGAGTCCGCCGGGTTTGGCCCGTGAACATTGAAGCCGCGCTTTTTGGCTTCTTCAATGGCCGGAACGATCTCAACGTCTTCCTCATTGCCGAAAAGGCCGTGCTCGCCGCAGTGGGGGTTCAGCCCGGCTACGACAATACTGGGATTTTCAATACCCAGCAGGCGCATGGCTTCAGAACAGCGGGCAATGTAATCCAGCACGCGGTCTTTTTTCACAGCCCGGCAGGCATCCATGAGCGAAAGATGCCGAGTGAGAAAGAACACGCGCAGGCTGTGTACCTGAAACATGGTAAGCGGGTCTTTTGTGCCTGTGAGATCGCCAAGAATTTCAGTATGCCCGATGTAGGGCACCCCGCCAGCCTTGAGGGATTCTTTGTTAATGGGTGTGGTGGCCAAAGCATCGGCCTTGCCAGCCATCGTGATTTCCACAGACTTTTTAATGTACTCAAAAGCTGCTTTGCCGCAATGGCCCTGGACCTTGCCGTACTCAAACCCGGCCAGATCCACATTGTCCATGTTAAGAATGTTGGCTGCGCCTTCGCGCCAACCTTCAAGGTTTTCGTCAACTTCATTGAAGTCGGGGCTGACATTCATGATGGCAGACGCGCGCTTCATGATTTCAGTGTTGCCCACCACAAGCACGCGGGCCATATCAGTGACAACAGGGTCCACCAGGGACGCTGCCAGAATTTCCGGGCCAACTCCAGCCGGATCGCCCATAGGAGCGCAAATCAACGGTTTCATATATGTATCCTCGTTTTTTACTGTTCAGACAGTCCTTTTTGAAATGCGAAACATTTCAAAGCTAGTCTGCTCTAGGACGGGCGCTTGCGAGTGGAAATCTTGGTGAAGAGATACTCCACACATTCCACCAGGCTGTTCTTGTCGCCCACAAAACCACCCTTGGTAATCATTGGCAGATCGGCCTGAACACCGCCAATAATATGACCATACACAGCCAGGGGTAACACTTGGTCGCGCACTGTGAATCCGCCCGCCTTCAAGGTGCGGATAACGGATACCGTAACCTCGCCGCCCGACGTATACAGGCCGCCAATGCGCAAAACTTCTCGGCGCAACACCTCATCAGTCACGTTTGCGATGGCCTCATTGATGCGTTGCGAAATCTCTGAGTGAGTGAGGTTCATCTTTTTCGACATTTCATCCAGAGAAAAAACGTCTTCCTTGTTGGCAGCCGTGCAAACGCCAAGCACGGTGGTGCCTGCCGGCGGAGTGCATACAACATCAAGCACCCGGGCGCACTCGCTGGCAGCCTCATCTTTTCCTGTCAGAATCTTGCTGACATTCATTGGCACAAGATGGCAGGGATGCGCCAGACGCAGAGCCTCCATTTGCACGCGGGTAAGTTCGCTGGTGCTGCCAACGGCAAGGAATACCCTGTTTTCGAATTGTGACCGGGGAGCCTGCACACGAACGGCAGCCAGCTCGGCTGTGAAGGGGCCGGGGTCAACAGATACCAGAGGGTACGGAGCGTCGGCCAGAGATTGCGCGATGGTTGTAATATCTTCATCGGCCACGGCGTCGCAAACTACCACGCGGCAGCCTTCGGCACGCAGGTCTTCAATGGCCTGCCGCACAGCGGCTGGTCCGCCAAGAATTTTTTCAAGAGGAACAAAGCCGCACTTCATTGTGCTTTGTTCGGCAAAAATCTTGAGAACTGAAGTGTCTTTGACGGGCGTGGCCGCATCCTGGGCAATGGGTGAACGCTCCAGAGGCACGCCATGCACGATCTGATACCCACCCACGCAAATACGCCCAGAAGACGGATAGGACGGCACCAGCACGGCCAAGGATTCCTCATGACCGTAACTATCGTCCATAGCCTTGACGGCAGCCTCAATTTCCGCCCCAACATTACCGCGCAAGGTGGAGTCCACCCGCTTGGAAATCAGGGCTGGCTTTTCGGCACAGAACATTTTTACCGCCGCGTAAACGGCGTCCCATGCCTTTTGGCGTGAAAGTAGACGGCTTTCGGCATTCAGCGAAACCGCAGTGAACGCTTCGAAGTACTGGGGGTCCCATTTATCCAGTCCAAGGCAAGTTGCACTTGAAAAGCCCTTGGCCGTGAGCAGCGCCCCGTTGGCGTTAGCACCTGTAAAATCGTCAGCAATTACAGCTATATTCATGGCAAACTCTTTTGACCTGTTGGCCGTTTGGCCAGGCCTGACAAAGGTTCGTAAAATGACTGCCTTTATTCAATTCCGGCATAAAGCAACCGAGCGCCGTTGGCTTCCAGATTTTTCCGGGCATCTTCACTGAGCCCGGTATCTGTAATAATGCGATAAAACTGCTCAACTCCGGCCACTCGCCAGGGGCTGAACTTTCCGTATTTTGATGAATCAACCAGAAGAATGCTCTTGTCAGTGCTATCCATAAGCTGAATCTTCCGATTCATTTTTTCCGAAGAACTGGTGGTCACTCCGTGCTGCTCACCCCACACATTGATGCCTACAAAGGCCACTGTCGTGCGAACACGGCGCAAGTAAGCCACAGAGTCGGTATCGTTGCAGGCCCGGCTGATGGGGTCTACCCTCCCCCCGGCAAGAAACACCTCTATGTGGGCGTTGCCTGAAAGAAGCATAGCAATTTCCAGATCGGGAGTAACAACCGAAAGATGCTTGAAAGGCAATGTGGGCAACAACCGCGCCAGCTCAAGGGTAGTCGTGCCCGCGTCCAGGCCAATGAAGTCACCCTCCACAATAAAATCGCATGCGGCGTGCGCTATGGCGACCTTTGCCTCTTGCATACTGGCAGCTTTGTGGGACCGGGGGATGTCATGCGCCTCAAACCCAACAGGAACTGCGCCGCCCCAGGTGATTTCAAGCTGATTCTGTTCTTCCAGCACCTTAAGGTCACGGCGTACTGTCATAACGGAAATACCCAATGTTTCCGCAAGTTCACGGCTATTAAGAGCGCCCCTGTTCTTAATCAGGCGGGCCATCTTTTTTCGGCGTTCAACAGGCAGCATGGCAAAACTCGTTTCGTGACATTTTGATGTTATTTTTTAGTCAATTTTGTTATTTTTTGTTATGATCTGTTCCAAGGAAATCGTCAAGATATCAGATGAAAAAAGCTCCAGGCTCAATACCTGGAGCGATGATTTTTTTACATATTTTTTTTCTATGTTGTTTTTTGTGACATTTTCTTCACATAAGATTTGTTTTGAACAAAATTTATGGTTTTACATTACCATTTTATGTTAAAAAATAGCAAAAACACAGTTCTTCTGAACATCGAAAATTCCACTATAATTACAGGGTAAAACAGCACATCTAGTTTAAAATCATACCCAACAAACTCTACGAGCAAACATACGTACGCACATTAACGCATCGCTTAAGCGCGTAAATAAACATAATATTGAACCATACCTGTATATTATCCTCTTTCACCTTGATACAAACTTAAAATCACATACACGATAATTACAAATTGCTTTGAGAAAGCATGAATTCGTTGTATAGCTGGTGCTGAAGGATTGCGAACTGACCTGCCCAAACAAGGCAGGCTTTCTGCATTTATCAGTATTGGACACGAAAACGTGTTGAAAACGTACAGGAGATTTACGTGAACAAGGTATTAACCATTGCGCTGGGCCTATGGCTGACATGCGTCTTCTCAGGCAGTGCTATGGCCAATAGCGATATTGTTACCGCCTCAGACCATGAAGCAATACTTGAAATCGCCAAGGGCTTTGGCAGCGCAGAATTGAGCCAGACGGCCAAGGGCGCGCCCATTATCAAGGGCCGCATGGACGGCACCAAGTACGCCATCTGGTTTTCGGGCTGTACTGACGGCAAGAACTGCAGCGCCTTGCAGTTTATTTGCATATGGAAAAGTAATGATTTCTCGCTTGAGCAGATCAACACCTGGAATGCGCAAAAAATGTACACCAGGGCGTATATTGACCGTGATTCTGACCTTATTCTGGAAATGGACATCTTCATGCGTTATGGCATGAGCAAGAAGAATCTGGATGAAGTGTTTGACCTGTGGCAAACATCAGTGAAGCATTTTTCACAGCAGCTTTCCCAGAAAACTCAGCCCAATTAGCGCGACTTTATCCGCATCACACAAAAAAACCGACCCTTGGGTCGGTTTTTTTGTGGCCTATTGATCTAAAAGAAAAATAAATGGATGGAAAAACTGAATCCGCTAGCTCTTTACAATTTTTTCAAAGCTACTCTGCGTAAAAACTCAGGATCAACTTTTTTGCAAGGGCTGACAGGCCAAACCATCTATCGTGCATGCTCTTTCTGCCAGCCCCTTTACAGCTGTTACGCAGAAGGCCCGACGGGATTAACAGAACCCGCAAAGGGATATGGTCCCGCAAAGGTCACGTCTGTAGGAATCTGGCAGACGTGCGTGTTTAATGTCTGTTTTTCCCAATGGTGCAAAAGATACCCTGGCGCTTCCATACGGAAGGTATCGCCACCTTCGGGTGAAAGATCCAGATCTATCTGCATGGCCGCCGAAGGCGCGGTTACGCACAGACGCCCTTGCCACTGGGTGATTATTGGCCGGTGCATATGCCCGAAGCACAAACGCACCTGCGGATTGGCCGCAACAACATCCGCAAATCTTAGCTGATTTTCAAAAGGCTCATCCATAACACCCAAGCCCGTGCTGAACGGCGGATGGTGCATGAAAAGCAGCGTCTGAACATCTGGCCTTTTACCCAGTTCATCCACGAGCCAAGACTCCACTGCCGGAAAAAAATGGCCGGAGTGTGAACCAGGATGCATGCTGTCCAGCACGATCAGGCGTAGATCATCTTTTTCAACAGTGTAGCAGATATGCGGCGCTACCTTGGGATCCGACGGGCACCAGTCCTGCAGTACGGTCTGCATTCTGTCACGCCTGTCGTGGTTTCCAGGCAAGGCATAGACAGGAATATTCAGAGCGCTAAATGCCTCAAAAAGGAGGTGGTAGGCATTCAGGTCGCCGCTGTCAGCCAGGTCGCCGCTAAGAACGATAATATTCGGCTTTTGGGCCATCGCCTTCAGGTATGCCACGGTAGCATCAAGGCAGCGCTTCGTGTCTACAACCCTGAACGACAGCTTGTTATCGCCGCGCAGGTGTGTATCGGATAATTGCAAAATACGCATAACGTACCCCTAGACTTGCGGATTTGCCTCGGCCTGCATGACGTTACGCTCATGCGCCAGGCGCTCGGCTCTATTATGCCGACGTTGAATGGTAAAGGCCGAGAATGCGCTGGTTGCAGCAGCTATGAGCACAAAGATGCAAATGTAGAACGGGTTGCCGTCATTCCACTGCATGAGCACTGTGCACACACCCGGCACAATGCCAGCCACAAGAAAACCCGGAAACTGGTAAACAATTGATATGCCCGTGTAGCGCACTTCGGCGGGAAAAAGATCCGAAAAAAGCGCGGCTTCCGGTCCAAACACACCAGCATAACAAATGCTGAGGGGAATGGCGATGGCAAGACCGATAAGGAACATGTTGCCGCCACTGCTCTGCATAAGCCAGAAAGCCGGAAAGATCGTCAGGCCGCATGCCAGGCTGGCAAGACCGTAAATACGTCCACGCCCAAAGCGGTCGGCAAGACGGCCTGCAATAAGAATAAAGGGACACATCAACAAAGCCGCAATCATAACTGCTGTAAGCGCTTCTGTGCGGGTAACGTTAATGTATTGCACGAGGTAGCTGATGGAAAATACAGCAAGAACGTTAAAGAACACGCCGTCAATCCAGCGCGCGCCCACACCAAGAGCAATATTGCCGGGGTAGTTTTTGCAAACGGTGACAATAGGCAGAGCCTTTTTCTCAGTATGGCCTTCTTCCTGAACCTTGCGGAATTCAGGCGTTTCAAGAATGTGGGTACGCACATAAAGGGCAACGCCAATCAGCACGACACTGAAAATAAAGGCAGCGCGCCAGCCCCACAGCATGAATTCTTCATTGGTCAGCAGCCACGAAAGCAGGGCTACCACACCAGAAGCAAGGCAAAGCCCCGTGGCCAAGCCCATCTGCGGAATACTGGCGTAAAAAGCTTTTTCACGTTCATCGGCATATTCATAGGTCATGAGCACTGCTCCGCCCCATTCGCCGCCAAGGCCCAGCCCCTGGCACAACCGCAGCGTTTGCAGCAGAATGGGAGCAGCAATGCCAATGGATGCGTAGGTAGGCACCAGACCAATGCCGACAGTGGCTATGCCCATGATGAGCATGGTAAGGATAAGCATGCGCTTGCGGCCCAGCTTGTCGCCGTAATGCCCAAAGATGAACCCGCCCAGAGGACGCGCCAGATAGCCAATAGCAAAGGTGCTGTAAGCCAGAATAGTTCCAATGAAAGGGTCTGTGGTGGGGAAATAAAGTTTGTTGAACACAATGCCAGCCACGACCCCGTAGAGGAAAAAGTCGTACCATTCAATGGTGGCGCCGAGCAAACTGGCAATAACCACCTTGCGCATTTCTTTTTTGCTGGTAGTAGGTTTTCCCTTTCCTGCGTTTGGCATGTTCCCCTCCGCGGCTTTGACAGGGGTGCCCCCTGCATCTGCCATTAAAATTTTTAATAATTTTTCAACAACAAATGAGAACAATTAAAATTTTGAGCTAAATAAAATTTTCTATTTAGTTCAAACACGAAAAAACAGCCTACAAATAGGCATTTTTCACTGGCATTAGCACGCTGCAGATTTTTATGTCAATTGAAACATTATTAAATTTTTCAACTTATTTTATTGACTCATAGAAAAGTACATGGGAAGTTATGAGCATGAAAAGTTGCTCATAACTCATATTGGCCTCATACCCGCACGTACTGGTGGGGCATAACCTTTGGCCAAAGCCGGAAAATACACGAGAGTGGGCATAAAGGAAGAAAAGATGACTGTTGACGGTGAAAACCGGGGAACCGCAAAAAAAGCAACGCTGGCGGACGTGGCCCGCATGGCGGGAGTATCCCCCGCTACGGTTTCAATGATTCTTAACGGGCGCGAAGGCGTTTCTTTTGCGGAAGAAACCATTAAGGGGGTT
Source organism: Desulfovibrio intestinalis (assembly GCF_014202345.1). Lineage (NCBI taxonomy): Bacteria > Pseudomonadati > Thermodesulfobacteriota > Desulfovibrionia > Desulfovibrionales > Desulfovibrionaceae > Desulfovibrio > Desulfovibrio intestinalis. Next base: position 533,806 of record NZ_JACHGO010000002.1, on the reverse strand, counting down.
GTGGCTGCCGCTGCCAAACTCAACTATGGCCAGGGGCGGCGCGGCAAGGCGGCAATGGGCGACGGCCCTGTCATATTGATAGTCGTGCCCAACGTCACCAATCCGTATTATGCCACCATTATTCAGGCCATACAGCAGGCAGCAGCGGAAAAAAACTATACTTCCTGTATATGCACAACGTATCGTAGTCTTGAAAGTGAACTGGCGGCTGTGCAGCTTGCGCAGTCCACTGGCATGTCGGGCATTATCTTCACCATGCTGGCTCATCCCGATGAAGTCCTTTCCCGCGTAGGACGCAAAATGCCTGTAGTTGTTATGGGCGACAGGCGCGTTGACCTCAACGTGGATACGGTTGAACTTAACAACTATGATGCAGGCAGCCTTATTGCCCAGCATATGTGCGAGCTGGGACACAAGCACATGGCCTATATCTCCACAACGCTGGATGCCAGCAACTCCATACGCGTGCAGCGCCTTAAAGGACTTCAATCCACCATCAGCCGGCTCTGCCCGGAGGGCAGCCTGCTGGTAAAGAGCCGCAACATCGCGCCTGAAGTTGAACTGAACAACCTGCTCATCGAGCATACTGTTGGGCATGAGCTTGCCAGCAGTTGCTTTGAAGACAAAAAGATTACCGCCTTCATCGCTGTAAACGACATGGTCGCCTATGGCGTCATGGACGCCGTGCTTGATGCCGGTTTCAGCATTCCCGGCGATTACAGCGTTTGCGGGTTTGACAATCTTTTGCCCTCAAATTTCGGCAAGGTGGCCTTGACCACCGTTGAGCACTATATTCAGGACAAAGGGCATAACGCGCTGGACCTGCTTCATGCGAGAGTCAGCGGGCAACTTTCAAACCGCAACATTACCCGGGTTGAAATAAGCCACAGGCTCATTGCGCGTTCTTCGACGGGAGCCCCCAGGGCAAGTCAGACCGAGTAGCGAAAAATAGCATATTGTGCGGGCTGAAGCGCTTTCCTGCGGTTTTTACCAGCAGACATCGTGCCTGGAGCCCAGGCCGTGCGACATAAAGTAACGGTCAGCTTCACCACAAAGTACGATATGCTTCCAGTAACCTAGACATACAGCAGGGTATTACATGCTGGAAACCACCGTTGTAATTATCGGGGGCGGCGCTACGGGCACAGGAACGTTGCGCGACCTAAGTATGCGCGGCATACCCGCCATCCTCCTCGAACAGGGAGGCATTGCGCACGGCACCAGTTCACGCTTTCACGGCCTGCTGCACAGCGGGGCGCGGTACGTTGTTAACGACAACGAATCCGCTCGCGAATGCATTGAAGAAAACATGATCGTACGCCGCATCGGCAGACAGTGCGTGGAGCAAACTGAAGGTTTTTTTGCGCTTACGCCCCAAGATGATCCTTCCTATGTGGAAAAATTCATTGATGGATGCCGCACGGCGGGTATCGACGCACAGGAAATTGAAGTTGCCGAAGCGCTGCGGCTGGAACCGCATCTTTCGCCTGAAGTACGGCGCGTGTTTCGCGTGCCTGATTCGTGCGTTGACGGCTTCCGGCTGGTTCTGCACAACGCCATGTCTGCCCAAAGGTATGGCGGGCGTATGTTCACCTATCACGAAGCCACAGGCATCACGCTGCGCAACGGACAGGTCTGCGGCGTAACAGCAGTCAATCGCCATACTGGAGAAACGGTTGAAATAGCCTGCCAGTGCGTCGTCAATGCCGCTGGATCGTGGTCGGGACATATTGCAGGCATGGCGGGCCTTGATGTTTCCCTTTCGCCCGACAGAGGCACCCTAATCGTCTTCAACCACCGCTTCACCTCCAGGGTAATCAACCGCCTGCACCCGAGCGGCGATGGCGATATTTTTGTGCCCCACGGGTCCATTACCATTCTGGGCACAACATCCGCAGCCACCGACAAGCCTGACGATACAACTCCAACCACCGAAGAAGTTCTGCGCCTGCTCGACATCGGCGAACCTCTTTTCCCTCAAGTGCATCAGTACCGCATTTTGCGGGCTTTTGCCGGAACACGGCCCCTCTACACCCCCGGTGGAACTTCTGGGCGCAAGGCCAGCCGCAATTTCCACATAGTCGACCATGCAGACGAGGGGCTGGAGGGCATGGTCAGTATTTTTGGCGGCAAGCTGACCACCTATCGCCTTATGGCCGAACGCGTTGCCGACAGGGTTTGCGCAAAGCTGGGGCAGTGCGTTCCGTGCAAAACAGCAGATGAGCCCCTTGTACATGATGTGGACGAAGCCACGCTCAAACGCGCCGCCCGCTTTTTCCCCATGCAGGGGCTGCACCTCATGGCCGACCGCCTTGGAGATGACCTGCCGGGCGTGCTGGAACTTGCCGAAAAGCAGCCAAACAACCCCCTGCTTTGCGAATGCGAAATGGTGAGTATGGCTGAAATTGAATATGTGGCGCGACAGCCAGCCATTTTTTCCCTTACGGATATACGCCTGCGCACACGGTTGGGCATGGGAACCTGCCAGGGGGCCTTCTGCTCCCTGCGCACGGTTGGCGCTTTGACCGAGCACGGCGTTCAGCTTGAACTGACGCCCACAGACAATGTGCGGCGTTTTCTTCAGGAGCGCTGGGGCGGACTGCGTTTTGCCCTCTGGGGCATGCAAGCCCGTGAAATGGAACTGAGCCGGGCCATATACGCCTCCACCCTCAATCTTGACGGAGCCGAGCATGAGCAGGATTGTTGACGTTCTTGTAGTCGGGTCCGGCATGGCCGGGCTGGTGGCTGCCCTGACTGCGGCCAGCCAGGGCAAAAAGGTGCGCATGCTCACTACCGGCATGGGTTCTCTTGCCATAAGCGGCGGCAATATCGACCTGCTCGGCTATGTTGACGGCAAGTATGTGCCCGATCCCTGGGCAGGCATGGCTCTGCTGCCAGCCGGGCATCCATACAGACTTATGGGTCAGGAAAATGTGCGCGCGGCCCTGAATTTTTTTCAGCATCATATGGCTTCCCAGCAATGGGGCATGCATCCGGCTGCCAGTTGGGACGGGCAGGCCCGCAACGTTCATACGCCGACTATTATGGGCACGCTCAAACCCACATACCTTCTACCGGAAAAAGTAAATGTCGACGCCTTAACGTCGGCACGCCGCGTGCTTGTACTCAGCGTGGAAGGTCTGCGCGATTGCCGTCCGGCCCTGGTCGTAAGCCAGTTGCGCCGTTATAAGGCATGGGCCGACAGAGAGTTTTTACAGATGACGGTCCCCTCTCCCCTTGGGGAAGCGCACCGCAGCGCGAGCGCTCTTGACCTTGCCCGTTTGATCGACAGGCCCCAAAGCCGTCAGTGGCTGATTGAAGCTCTAGCCGCGCATGCAGGGTCCTGCGATCTTGTGCTGCTGCCCCCTCTTTGCGGTAGCAAGGCACAGCCGGAAAACTGGCAGACCATAGAGAACGCCGCGGGTTGTCCCGTTGTGGAAATGCTGTCCATCCCCCCTGGTGTGGGCGGGTTGCGGCTGCGCGACGCCCTGTTGCGCGCGCTGCGCGATCACGACTTTGAAATGGTTGAAAACGCCAAAGTTCTGCGGGCCGAAACCAGCGATAAGGCCTGTACCGCCCTGGTAGCTGAAGCCTCCGGGCAGGAACGCCGCCACGAAGCCAAAACCTTTGTACTTGCCACAGGCGGCATTCTTGGCGGCGGGCTGGAGCTTGCCCCCGGTAAAATACGCGAAAGCGTCATGGGACTGGATATAGCTGCCCCTGCTGATGTTGAGCAGTGGGCGTCTCCTGACCTGTTTGGCAAACACTTCTTTGCCAGTGCTGGCGTTTGCGTTGACAACACCATGCGCCCTGTGGACTCACAATCCGCTGCGCGCTGGTCCAATGTCTTTTTTGCAGGGCGCAGCCTGGGCGGCTACGACTACGCAGCTGAAAAAAGTGGTCACGGCGTTGCCGTGGCAACGGGCTGGCAGGCGGGGCGTATGGCCGCCGCGGCTTCGGAGGAATAAAAATGAGCGTCCACATAAGCCCAGATAACTGCATCGCCTGCACCACATGCGTGGTGCATTGCCCGGTGGCCGACGCCACGCCCAATTTTCTTGGCCCGCGCATGATTGGCCCTGCGTACGAACGTTTTCGTCTTTTGGGACTGAACGAAGACCCTTCCTTGCACTATTGCTCCAACTGCAAGAACTGCGACATCACCTGCCCGCACGGCGTGCCTGTGTCCAGCCTGAACATGATGGCTCGGGCCGACCAGTGCCAGAAAACGCCTCCCGGCCTTCGGGACTGGATTCTGGGACACGGCGAGCTTATGGCCAAATGGCTGCATCTTATCCCTGCGGGCCTGAAAAACTTCGGCATGCTCAACCCGTTTACGCGGCAGGTGTTACATAAACTCGGCATTCATAAGCGTGCCCCGCTGCCCGCCTTTGCAGGCCGTAATTTTCGCCATCTCGCCCGCCAGGTAAAACAGCCCGACACAGGACGCAGCGTGGTATTTTACCCCGGCTGCTATGTTGACGTGTACGACCCGCAGACGGGCCTGGACATGATATGGGCAATGAACCGCGCAGGTTATAAGGTTATTGTACCGCAAGACCTTGTGTGCTGCGGCCTGCCAATGGTTGCTAATGGTTTTTGGCAACATGCCAGAAGCAATGCAGAGCATAACCTTCGCTCGCTGGCCCAATGGCGCGATCAGGGTTTACCAGTGGTTACCGGCTGCCCGAGCTGCGCCCTGATGTTTCGCGTTGATTTGCCCGAGTATTTCCCGGATCTGGGAGAGAAGTACGGCGCTTGCCGCCTGGAAGATGCGCAGGATTTTCTGCTGGCCTGTGCTGACTCCGGCGAGCTGGATCTTGCACCAGCAGCATCTGGAAAAAATCAGCCAGACATGAAAATCATGTATCATGCTCCCTGCCACTTGCGCGCTCAGGGCAACGGCCTGCCCAGCCTTGAACTGTTGCGGCGGCTGCCAGGAGTCAGCGTTAGTAACGCACACGCAGGATGCTGTGGCATTTCAGGAAGCTACGGCTTTAAAACAGAAAAGTATGAAATTGCTCAACGGGTCGGGTCTACGCTCTTTTCCACAATTCGGGAAAGCGGTGCGACGCTTACCGCTTCTGAATGCGGCACATGCCGGGTACAAATTGAGCACGGCAGCGGCACTTCCTGCCAGCACCCCGTCAGCATTCTGCGAAGCAGGTTGGAGCATTCTGACGTTAAAAAAGCTTAAATGCTCTACCGCTGTGCAAAAATGCAGCACGCCGTAACGCTTTGTGAATTATAACAAAATTGCATTTCAGCAGAATGGCAACTGGGGAATATGAAATATTTCAAAAGTAAGCTGCTGAAAAATAGAAGAATCAGCTGACGGGGCTGTATAGCTGAGGATCAAGGCAATGAACATGCCGCAACCGGGTCTGGCACGCCCCCCAGGAAAGCCCCACGCCAAACCCCTGCAAAACAACATTCAAGTTTTTTTCTCGGGCAGTGGAAGCCAGCTCGCCACAAAGCACGCCAGGAATTGACGCAGAATTCAAATTTCCATAACGGGAAAATGTTGCTACAGGGACTTTTTGCGCCGGAATGCCCGTTTTTTTAGCCACGGTTTCAACAATATACCGATTGCCCTGATGCATGACGAAGTAGTCGATCTGCTCCGCACTATAGCCGGAGCGTTGCAGAATATCATGCAATAACCGGGGCTGTTCGGACATGGTGAAGGAAAAAATACCCACACCGTCCATATGAAGATTATCAAGGGAACGGGCACTTCCGTCTTCGGAAACCACCTCTGCTCCTGTTAATGGAGATGCTGGCATACGCCCGCCGCCCGCCGGAATGTACAATTTTTCCAGTTCGTGACCATCGGCGCGCAGAACAAAATACATTTTTTCCGCATCAGGGCAAAACCGAATCCAGGCAGCGCTGCCAGCATCGCCAAAAATTGGCGCTGTGGTGTGGTCATTTTTGTTGGCAACACGCGAGAGCGTATCCCCGGCGCAAAGCAATACTCCATCGCCACCTGCCGCCTGGGCCATCATGCCAGCCAGCCACAAACCATAGACAAATCCGGCGCAACCCTGGCAAACATCAAGAGCTACCGTTTCCTTGGAAAGGCCAAGGGCGGCATGAAGAACATAGGCGTTCCCCGGCATGAGATAGTCTGGGGTCTGGGTTACTGAGACAATGGCCGTGACATCCTGAGGGGCAATATCCATCGCCAGCATGAGAGAAGTTGCAGCCTGACGGCACAGGTCACTGGTTGTAGTGCCGGATGCGGCAACCTGCCGTGCATCCATGCCCAGCCGCTTCTGCAAACGCGCCAGCTGCGTACGGTCATTGCCCCAGTGCTGCGGTTCGTCTTCAAGGCGCAGCGTGGTTTCCCCCAGCACAACGGAGCAGCCTGCAAGCTCCACATTGTCCAGCACATAATTACCCATGCAGCGCCACCTTCAAGTTATTCTTGCTGTTAATCTCGTACGATAGCGTATTTTAAAGCTGGGCGAAAGGTTTCATAAAGCAGTATGGCCGCTAGGGGCTGTCTCCAAATAAATGATTTTGCGCCAAGGGCAAGGAAAAAGGCCTTTTTTACGAAAGGAATGTACTCTTACGGTACATGACTGGAGTAAAAAAGGGCCTTCTGACGCAGCCAGTTTGACAAAAGAATTATTTAGAAACAGCCCCTAGAGCGGCCACACAAAATAACGGCCCGGGATTGACCCGGGCCGTTATTCTTTACATGGCTGAATCCTAGCCGCCACTTTCGGTGGTCAACTGCACATACATTGTATTGCCGCTGGCATCGTTGTATTCAGTGTAGGTTTCGCCATTCAGCACCTTGGTTTCATCACTGGCAGTCCAGCCAGAATTCAAAATGGCATCATCGGATGTGGCGCGAACGAAGATGTCAGTATTTTCATTGGCGCTGTTCTTCAGGTTGAACAGGCTGTCGAGATTGTTGTTTTCTCCAAACATAGGCTCGTCGCCCGAACCCACGAAATCAAGCAGCACACTTTCATAGCCATCGCCGACCTTGCCGATATTGTGCAAGGTCTGGTCAAATTCTTCCTGATTGGGATTCTCTGCGCCATTGAACCGAACAAAGAGCAAATCACTGTCTCCTGTCAGGTCGTCATGGGAGCTGAAATCATACTCATAGGCATTGACCACCAGATCCAGATTGGTTCCTTCATCAATGACCCGTACGGCAATATCATGATTGCCAACACTGTTCATGATCAAGTTGTAGGCGTCTGATCCCATATCAACGCCTTGCAGGATAATTTCATGAAAATTATTGATATTGTTCTCAATAGCTCCGTTTGCAAACCAATTTCCGTAGTACTGCATGAAGGTGTCGTGGTCAGGAGCGGAAAGGATCAACAGATTGTATCCGTCACCGCCATCAATATTGAGCCCACCAGAGGCACCAATATCCACGGCTCCGTTCAGCTTCACCACGTCATCGCCGCCACCCGTCTGAATGGTTACGCGCCCGGTGCCGTCGGTAACAATGCCACCATTGATTTCAACATAGTCGCCACTGTAACCGCGAGAAACAATCTGCACATGGCCGCCGTTGATGGCTTCAATGGCGATGCCATTGGTCATACTTTCAAGGTCGGTGCCCACCTTGGCAGAAATGATGACAGTCAGGGCCGAATCTGAAGTAGCATTTTGAATGGCGTTGGAAATCGTGATTCCGGGGGCATAATTGCTGTTTCCGTCAGATTGAACGCCCACGCTGTGGTGCGCATCAGTGGCTTCAATATTGACGTTATTGGAGATGATCTGCACGGAGCTTTGTCCGGTGGCGGCAATGCCCACACTGGTTGATATACTTCCTGCTTCGGGATTGCCCGTAGCCGTGACCGTGAGCGAATCAGCCCGAATATCCACGCTCGAGGGAGCGTAATAGGGAGAACCGCCCATAGGAATCTCAGCATCCGCAGACAAAATGCCGGTATTGTGCGTTGCGCCTCCAGCCGAAATGGTCAGCTGATTAACGGCATCAAAATCGTATGCCGTTGTGTACCCAAGGCTTGTTGTGTTTGGCAGCTTGTTTCCAGATCCATCATATGCGTCTCGCCACAGGTTATCTTCTGAATCAGACATGATAACGAACTTATGCCCGCTGGCTTCGATGCCCACGCTATAACTGTCCGCCGAAAGTCCGGTTCCGGCTTCAACTCGCGCGTTTATTTCCGCCTCTTTGGCTCCAAGCGCCAACACATAGCTGGCGCCATTATTATATGCATAGCCGCCGTAACCGTCAGGATAAAGGGCATAGCCCACATAAACGCCTGTAGCTGAAGTGGCGCCGCCATTGTCGACTGCGGTGACGTTCAGCGTAAACCGCTCATCTGCGCTGATGACAAAGGTTTCTTTTTTGTGCGTATGTGTCGCATTAATACCAATGATATGATTTATGGCTGAGCTGCCGTCAGCCCCCACAGTACCATTCAGGTTAATGTTCTTGCCCGTGAGGGATGAGGACGCCACAACAGCGGCATCAGGAATGTAGTCATACGGGCTGCTCGCTGGCATGGCCGTTGCCCCGTTGTAGTGCACCACGGCGATATTTTCACCATTGGCACTTACTGACAGCTTCACGTTCCCCTGTTCAGCCTTCAGGTCGGCAGTTCCATTGCTTATCTCAAGGGCAGAAACCCATTTTTGACCGGAGCCAGAGAGGTGCTGGCCCTGCATGGCGACGTCGACATTGATGTTGCCGCTATTGGAGGCAACGTTTACGTCGCCAAACTGCGCATTGATGCCAGCAGCTTCATAACTGCCGTTCTGCGCACCCAGATTCAGGGCAACATTCACATCCTTTTCAGCCCGGATGTCCACAATGGCCTGCTCGCCACGGTTTGAATCAAAATCCAGCTTCTGAGTTAAATAAGGATTTTGGGAAGGAGCAAATTTGTCAGCAAGATACTGTTGGTAAAGACTATAAGTATATTGATATTGTTGATTTTTATCTGAAAAATCCCCTTCCACTGGCAGATCATTACCTCCAAGCCCAACACCGGAAAATACGCCAAAAATGCTGGAGGATTGATCCAGCGATCCGCTCTCTGTCCTGTTATTAACGGTGATGTCAATATTGCCATTAGCTGCAGCTACGTTTACGTGCCCGTTATCCGTGGCGGCAACCCCGGCAACAGCAGTGTTGACGCCAGCCGTTCCGGTCAGATCAGCGCTGACCTTTACATCGCCTGCGGTGGCGGCAAGATTAATCTCTGAATTGTCGAATTCCCTATTGATGTAATGACTGCCCCAGTCTCCAAGAGTGCCCGCATTTTCCAGCACGCCCCCCGCAGAATGCGCACCAGTGATGACGGCATTTTGGGCAGCAGATCCGGCCGCCACTGAAGCCACGCCGACGGAAAGCCCCTGCGCCTCCAGAGAAACGCTGCCCCCGTCTGTAGCGTAAGCGCCGCTGACGTAGGCAGCGCCATCCGTTGAAAAACTGGCTTGGTCACTTACGGTCTGAATGCTCAAATCACCGCCAGTCACCCGAACTTCATTCTGGGCGGCCGTACCTTGAGAGGCCACGGTAGCCGTCACATTTGCCGTATAGTTTGTGGTGGTCCCACCATCATAACCAGGTCCATAAGGATTATGATCGACAAATCCGGGCAGGGGGTCGTGATGTTCCACTCCCTGTAGAACCGCGGCATTATCATTATTGCTGATACGCAAAGAGCTTGTGCCAGATTTCAGGTCAATCTCAAATCTGCTCTGCCCGCCATCAGCCGTAAGCGACGTCTCCGTGAGCTGATAGTGCATCTCGCGGCCGCCGCCAGCATCATACGCGCCTTCGCCCGCCGGAGGACGCGGCAGCTTGATGGCTGCTGCAATATCCGCTGTGCTGGCGTTTGTAAGGTGCGCACCGTGTGCGACCTCGCCAGCCCAAGTCTGATCCGTCACCAGCATGGTAGCATCTTCGGGAGCCTTCCAGACAATGGAGGTCATGTCATTGTGGTCGGCGGTAGAGGCAACCCGCACTCCGTGGCTGGACTGCTGCCCGCTGCCGTCAGTGAACACCAAGGTGTAGTTTTCTGAAGCTGCCGCGCCGCCAGCCGGGTTCGTGAGGGTAAAAACAAGTTCGCCCTTTACCGGGTCATACACGGCCTGATACCCGTCAAGATTGAATGTCCAAGTGCCGTCGGCGTTGGCAGCACCAGCGTAGCTTGCACTGCCGTCAAAGTTGGTGATGGTGAGCATATTGCCTGCCACACCGCCGCTGGCAAGACGTTCCAGTTCAAGGTGAACTTCGGGATTATCCTGTCCGTCAGCGCCAAGAAGCGCTACGTTCGAATATGTGAGTGAATAATGCAGTGGAGGTTGCGTTCCGACCCCACTGCCAGTGTTTCCCCCACCGGAGCCGATTGTGCCAGTGGGCTGTCCCGCCATAGCGGCAAGCAGTGAACTTTGCATGCCTGGATCACTGAAAGCGTTCTCAGCTCCGGGGGCATAGGCCATACCGTCAAGGTGCTCGACTCCGCCGGCAAGTTCGCTTCCAGAAAATTCATTGTAGCGGGCGGAGCGCTCTGCGGCAGAGGGGCCTGCGGCTGGCGCGAGATCAGGCCCAAAAGCGCTGAAGAAATCGGCGCCGCTGATACGCTGCCCGTCCACTTCAAAGTCGGGCGTATTATCCTTTGTATATTCAGTATAAAAATCCGCCAGCTTGATGCTGCCTCCGTCATCAAACCGAAAGACAAGACTAGTATCATTCTTTTCCAGAGTTATCTGGTTTGCGGAAAAATCTGCAATAAATGTAGCTTGTTCTATTGAATGAACCACGCTCTGCTGTCCGACAGCTGGACGAGTAAGGAATATATTGCTCATGATGCCCCCTGAACCTGGTCATGGTGCTTGAGTCAAGTAACACACGGCAACACTCTCAGACTGTACGTCTAAAAAAAGTTGTGCCTAGGTTACACTAAAAAAAGGGGATATTATAGGGGAGACCCGGAAGTAATCACCGAGTATCCGGGGAGGCAAGAACGCTCCCCAATCAGCTATTTATGTAACATAACCAGCTGACTGATTAAACTAAGGGGAAGGCGAACACATAAAAGTTCACGCTTCATACGCAGGTAATCGTGTGTATACTACCTTGTTGCATCGAAACTAAATACTGAAATAGCATCTGTCAACACGTAAGTATCAAATTAAACCACGCTGCCACAATTTTAACCGTCAGAAATAATAATAAAAAAATATACAAATAGATATAACTTAGAAACATTGCAGTAATTTCATAGTAATAACTGTTACTACAACTTGAAGCATCATATATAAAAACAAATAAAAATTTATTTAGCTTTTTACTTGCCTATAACCGTTTGAACCTATGCCCCATGGGGACTTTTCCAATTCTAATCCGCAGAGGGCGCGCGTGGGGCGGCAGCTGGCTCTTCAGATACTTCCGCAAAGCCTCAACAGCTATTTCCACGCCCTCCTCAGCCTGACATAACAATTCAACATGCATGCCGGTCAGCGGATTGGGCACGCCTTCAGCCCTCGCCAAACTTACGCCAGAAAAAGAAAGCGCGGTATTTTCAACTTCAGCGGGCAGCACTTTAAGACCACCCACATTAATCACGCTGTCTGCCCGGCCCACAATACGTAACCACGATCCGTCAGTTTCCACCATATCTCTGGTATTGAACCAACCTTCCGCGTCAAAGGGCGAAGGAGCATTCAAGTAGCCCAACATCCTGTTCTCGGCCCTGATGTGCAGCTCGTGATCTTGAACACGGCTTTCCACGCCTTCACCGCCGATCTGTATCCAGAGTTCATCGCGCTTTCGCGTGCGCACCCGCAGAATACCCAGCTCAGACATGCCGTAAGTCTGCCGGATATCCACCTGTGGCAAAAGGTCAGCAATGGCCGACAGGGTATTCTGGTCCATTTGTTCGGTTCCATAAGTGATAAGCCGCAAAGACGGCAAAGCTTCCGCATCAAGAAGCCCACTGTGGGCCAGCATTCGCAAAAATGTCGGCGTTGTGGGCAACAGTTGAACGCCATAATCGCGAATATCTTCAAATACGGCGGTCACGGTGCGGGCTGTCGGGCGCACCACGCGGCCATTGTTAAACAGGGTATGGAACAGGGTGTTCAGACCGCCAATATGGTCGAACAGCAAAAACCCCAATGTCGTCCAGGCTGGTCGCGGGGTGGCATAGCGTGCAAGGAATTTTTCAAAATCGTGTAAAATAGCCTTGGGGCTGCCAGTGCTTCCTGATGAAAAAAGAAGCAGCCCGGCGTGGCCCAGAGAACGCAACTGATCAAGCAGTAGCTGTTTGCTCTGCTTTTTCTGCCTCCGGGTAACTTTGCCATCTGCAATGACTACATCGGCATGCCCTGCTGCGAAACAGTATTCGTGCTGAGTGTAGTTTGCTGATGTCAACGGCATGACGATGGCCTTTGCATCCACAAGCGCCAGCAAGGCACGTATGCCGGGGGCATCAAAATCCCCCACAAGCGCCACTACATCGCCGGGCGCAATGCCCGCACACAAATCAGGCGCTTGTGCGATGTCGGCAAGGCTGAGACTCTGCCCCTGCCCGAGCAGAAAGGGGCGCTCAGGATCTGCGCTGCGCAGGCAAAGATCACGATAAAGACTCACACGCCCCCCACATGAAGACACTGGCCGGAAATCATGCCGCTCGCATCATCCAGCAGCCAATGAACCGTTTTCCAAACGTCTTCAAGCGTTCCCTGACGGCGAACAACCTGTCTTTCAACCAGGGCGTCAAGCTTGTGCTGTGGCACCCCCGCAATGAGTTGGGTGGGAATGGGGCCGGGAGCCACAGCATTGACCGTTACCCCCCAGGAAGACATTTCACGCGAGAATGCCCGCGTGAATCCTTCCACGCCAGCCTTGGCGGCCACATAGGCGCTCTCGCCCTCAAGCCCAAGGGCTACGGCAATGGATGAAAAATTTATTATCCTGCCCCCCTTGCGGCGTGCCAGCAAGCGCCCCGCCTGAGCAGAACAGTACATGGTTCCTAGCAGGTTGACTTCCACAATGCGGCGCATGGTCTCTGGCGGCGTTGTCACAGTAAGGTTCATTGATGCAATCCCCGCAGCGTTGATGACGCCCCACAAGGGGACGTGCCGCAGCCGGGCAAAACAATCAGCCACCTGCTCTGCAACGGTGACATCACAGGAGAGCACTTCGCACGGAATATCAGCAGGCGGCGTACGGCAAAGCCCTGTCACGCCATACCCTTCCTGCATGGCGCGCATAGCCAGATGCCTGCCCAGACCGCCACTGATGCCAGTTATAACAACATGCCGACCAGCCATGCTATTCCTCTTGCCCAAGAGCTGGCAGAGAACAAATATATTCTACCAGGGTACCCACAGTGTGGTAAGGGCTGTTTTTTTCTGACATAATACTGTCATGAACCCATACGAAGCGAATGTTATGGTCTGTGCAATATTCTTCCAGGGCCAGCATCAGCTCCACCAGCATCAATGACGAAATGATTCCGCCCTTGCTCATAAGAGGAGTTTTTTCTTCAATCACCGGAGCAGCGTTGTCTTCTTCTGCCAAAATACGCAAAATGGCAGCACGGATAAAATCGAAAACGTCTTCCTTCATCATTTGCAATAACTCTCTATTTAATCGTATAAAATCATACTGTCTGGATGAAAAACACCATCAGCAGGGCGATATTCTTCACCTGGGAAAAATATGGCCAGTAAAAAACATGATTGTTTATATGTAAATCAATGAACACAGTTATTCATCGGCACAGTCGTAAAACACAGTCTTTTAAAAAGTAGAATAAAAAGCACATTCCTTCAAATGGCAAATCAGGCGTCATTTCTGACTGATTTTTCAGCCTGTAAAGGGAAGAAATATGGCCAATACACACTTCACGCACGCGACACTCGCCGCCATTAGCTCGGTTGTAGCCGAGAATAAAATATCCATAGAAGACGAGCTTGAGTATTTTTCAGAAGACCCCGCACAAGCGCAGCGGTTTGCGGCTGTGAGCGGCCTGCACACACGGCGCAGGGCTGACGATGACGTTACGGCATCAGACATGTGCGCTCAGGCAGCGAAAAATCTTTTGCAGCGCACCAGTACAAATGCAAATGACATTGGCGCCATCCTCTTCGTAAGCCACAGTGCGGACTATTTGCTGCCCGCAAGCGCGGCCATTCTGCAACACAAGCTGGGCCTGCCCCGAACCTGTGTGGCTATGGACATGAACGCCGGGTGCGCGGGTTTTGTAAATGGGCTGTGGATGGCGGCAAGCCTTGTTGAGTCGGGGGCATGCAAAAAAGTGCTTCTTCTGGCTGGCGACACCCCGGGGCGCTTTCAACCTGCCGCCAACAGGGTTGTAGGCCCGATTTTTGGCGATGCGGGAACCGCAGCCTTGATTGAACACAGCGAAACGCCCTCAACCATGAGCTTTTCCTTCGGCACAGACGGCAGCAAGCATGAAGCCCTGATTATTCCCGGCGGCGGAAGCCGTATTCCATATGTGGATTCTGAAGGAGCGGACAGCCCGTTTAATCAGACCATAGCCGACGGCAAGGGGAATCCCTGGACCCTTGGCAGGTATTGTTCCATCTGGATGGACCCAATGGGGATCTATACTTTCAGCACCGCCGTCGTCCCTCCGCATATAAAAGAACATCTCGCCTTTGATGGACTTGAGGCAGAAAGCATAGACAGGCTTTTTCTGCATCAGGCAAACAAGATCATTGTGGATTCCATTGCCAAAAGAGTCGGAATCAACAAAGACCGTGTACCGGATGAATCTTTGCGCCTCTATGGCAATATGGGCGTGTCGTCCATCCCTGTTCTTATCTGCGCTCATTACGCCAAGGAAGATTCTGATCTTTCAGCCACAGGACACAAGAACAGCATGCTCTGTTCTTTCGGGGCCGGCCTTTCGTGGGCTTCGGCCATACTTTCGCTTGATAAAACAATTGTTTTGCCTGTATGCGACTACATAAAAGAAAAAACGGAATCCAGGGCGAAGCGCATCGAATACTGGCACAGCAAGTTTTCTGGTCCCAAAACCAATGAGGACGCGCCATGATAATTGACCCCATTATTCCGAATGGTCCTTCCATAACCCATCATGAAATCGAGCATGTAACTTCAGCCTGCGCAACGGGCTGGAACATGCGGGCCAGCAGTTACACCAACGCATTCAGACAGCTCATGGCCCAAGTCACCGGGCATAAATACGCTTTGGCGCTCTCAAGCTGCACCGGAGCCATGCATATTGCCTTCAACGCCCTTGGCCTGAAGCATGGCGATGAAGTGCTCGTGCCCGATCTGGCAGATTTTTCTGTGGCTGCATGCGTGATATATTGCGGAGCAACTCCGGTTTTTTGCGATGTTGAACCTGATACCTTGTGCCTTTCATCAGAAGATGCGGCCAGCAAAATAACCCCCAGAACAAAGGGGTTGATAGCTGTGCACCTTTATGGGCAGCCATGCCGCATGGAGCCACTGCTGGACCTCGCAGCCAAAAACGGACTCTTCGTTCTTGAAGACGCCGCGCAAGGCATCGGAAGCAGCATCAATGGCCGCCCGGCAGGTTCGTTCGGACATTTTTCCACCTTCAGCTTCAAAGGCAACAAATCTGTCGTCAGTGGTGAAGGCGGCATACTGCTTACGTCAGACGACCGATTGTTTGATCTCGCCGCAAGATTGGCCGCTGGGGGCCGCACGCCGGACAATCCTTTTGCCTATGATTTTGTCGGATTCAACTACTCCATTTCTACACTGCAAGCAGCACTGGGCTTTGCCCAAACCAGCCGTCTGGATGAGCTCATTGCCCAAAAGAAGCAAATTCATTCATGGTACAGCGAACGTCTTTCAGGCATGCCCGGTATCCGCCTGAACGCCGAACCGCAGCATTGCCAACCCAGTTTTTTGACCAACCTTCTTTTCATCGATGCCCCCAGTATCCAGCGCGTCAAGATGATTACCCAGTTGCGCGCAAGCAACATCATAGCTGAACCTGTGTATTTTCCCATATCTTCAATGCCCATGTTCAAACAGGCTGAAACGCCTGTCGCCTATGCTGCCTCAACCAAAGCCATTTGTCTGCCAAGCGGCCACAATAGAACGGAAGAGGAAGTGGACTATATTTGCAGAGCCATACAGCAAGTTATGAAGGAACCGGGACGCGACAAAGCCCAAATTCCTCTGACTGGCTGGCTTAAATACAAATCAGACTCATTGGAGTTTTTTGCCAGAATCAAAGAAGAGGGCTTTATCATTCCTTTTGAGCACGAAGGGCATTCCTGCGAACTCAGAGTGGTAACAGCTGCCAATACGCAAGACGCAAAACTGGTTGAAACACTCACCCGCTGGCGTGAAGCAAGCGCCGCAGCTTTTCTCACCCGCACTGAAGTAACTGAACAAACCATGCAACAAATTTTGAACAATTATGTTAGTGCACTACGGGATTATGTTCTGTTTTTCATTTTCAGCGACGGCTATCTGTACGGGCAGGTGGCTCTGAACGACTTTGCGTTTCAAAAACATGAATGCTGCATTGACGGGCTTTATATTGAAGACCATGCCCCCAAGGGCCTTGCAGCGGCTGCCTGCGAAACCATCTTTGCATGGGCAGAGAAATCACTTGAAATAAAAAATATTTTCAATCATGTGGTGGCAAGCAATAAAAAAGTTCGCCTTCTTGCAGCAGCCCAAGGCTTCAGGGAAATCAGCCGTACCGCCCTCTACAAGGAAAAAATTCCCGGAGGCGAAATATTTCGGCCCATGTATATGCCGGGCCATGATACTCCTGACGAGTACCTGCTGATTTGCAAAAAATCACTTTCCAGCAAGGAAATATACGACAGCAAATAGAGCTTTTTTAACTGCCCCGCTGGTTCCATCTATAAAAAAACAATAAAGGACAGAGTATTATGATAAGCCAGGAAGAAATACACAAAATACTCGCCGAGGCTCTGCGCATGACCCAGGAAGGCGGAGACGTCTCTCACAAGTACAGCCCGTCCTTATCGCTAATGGGTACCGACGGCATACTGGATTCACTTGATACAATGCTATTTTTAGATAATATTGATGATCTTCTTACGAAAAAAATGGGAAAAAGTGTTGCCGTGGCTATGGACTCGGCTTTTGAGCACGAAGACAACCCCTATCAGACCATGCAGTCGCTGGCAGAATATCTGGTGTCAGTTCTGAATGGAGAAGAAGGGTAAGCAAAAAGATTCCCAGCGTATTGTCCGGCATCGGCTATCAGATAAAGCCCTAATGCCGTCCTTTCCGCTGCACTACGGAAATCTAAACCGGGATTTATACGCATGCACCCTCAAGAAGACGCCCGCGCCTGCCTGCAGGAACTTCAGCAAAAGCCTCCGGCCCTCCCCTTTGAGCCGGATCTTCTTCCTATGCTTTTTGCCGCAACGAAAAGCAGTTCGGCTACTCCTGCCAAGGGGCTGGTAACACTTATTGAGCGGAGCCAAAAACTGACCACTCGTGTTCTGGCTACTGCCAATTCCGCTGCATACGGCCAGGAATTCAAAGTATCCACACTACACAGAGCCATAAATATTCTGGGCTTAAAAACCATACGAACCCTGGTGGTTATGGTGGGCATGGCTGCTGTCATCAAAGGGGCAAACCTGCCAAAGGGCTTTAGCGTCAGAGAGCTGTGGGTGCATGAATTAAAAACTGCAACTATTGCCAAGATTCTTGCCGCAGAACTGGGCGGCCCCAATGGAGCGTGGGGTTCCACCGCCGATGAAAAAAATCGTCTGATAATGGACCCTGACGAAGCCTATATCGCTGGTCTTCTTCACGATATTGGCAAGGTTTTTTTTGCATCTACCCGCCCGGACCTGTGGGAAACGATGGAAAACATGCGTAACGAATCCAGCCAGCAATATTTTGAAGTTGAAAATGCTTACTGGAGCATGGATCATGCGCTTATTGGGGCGGTTATTTTATATCAGTGGAAACTCCCCCTTATTCTCACAGAGCCCATAAATTGGCACCACTCCCCTGAACTGGCCCCCACTTGCAAAACGGAGGCGCGGCTTATTGCCGCAGCCAATATAATTGCCCGCAACGAACCAGATGCAGAAGGAAACCTGTGTGAAGAGGCCATTGCCCTTCTGCCGGAGCGCTGCGATATTGCTGCTATTGGCACAGCAATAGCACAATGTTTGGCTGCCACAGATAATGAAGCCTTCACGACTCTTGTTGAATAGATTGAATGTCCGCATAATCCGCAAGCATAGTTCCTGAGGATAAGAATGCAGATAGATCGTGGGCTGGATAAACTGCTGCATGGTCAGTACGACGAGGCTCTGGAGGCATTTTGCCAGTCCAGTCCTTCGCCACAGGCTGAAAAGCTTTGCCAGATAACAAAGGCACTTGCTGAAACAAAAGATTACGCAACGGAACTTGCAAAAGGAAATCTTTCCGTTTCACCGCCAGCTTCTTCAAATTCGTTTGCAGCGGAGCTTACTACGCTGCACATGAACCTCAGACGCCTTGCGCGCCAAATGCTCATGGTCTCAGCCGGCTATCCGGCGTTGCCCGCAGACTACATGGGTGAACTTTCCGACGGCCTTGATTTTGTCATGAATCAGGCTGCGACATTAAAAAATCAGGCCGAGTACGATAAAAGTCATGATTCCGAAACAGGCCTTCTCAACCGCAAGGCCTTCGTGCGTTCGGTTCGCGGTATTCTTCAAGAGCAGCCGGACAGGGTTGGGGTGCTGTTCTGTTGCGAACTGGACAACATCAAATACATCAATGATGCCTATGGCTACGATAATGGCGACCTATACCTGAGCAGGGTTGCGGAAGTGCTTTCGGCCTGCACCTATGGCACAAGTTTTCTCGCTCGCCTGGCTGGCAACGAATTCGCCGTGTATGCTCATGGTTTCAACAATGAGGACGATGCCTTCGGTTTTGCGCAAGGCTGCCTGAAAACCCTGCTTAATACCCGGGTTATGCTGCGAAACGAAGAAGTGTGGATTCGAGCCTCAAGCGGCGCCGCAGTTTACCCACATGACGCTCTTGAAGGCGATATTCTCATGAACTGTGCCTATCACGCACAGCTTGAGGTCAAGAGCCGCAACCGGGGTACCCTGATGCGATTCTGCCCGGAAATTTATCGCAGAAAAGCCAATGTATTCGGCAGGCAGGAAAAACTGAATGAGCTGCTCGACGGCAAACTGCTGCGCTTTGCCTTTCAGCCCATTGTCAGCCTGCACGATGCCCGTATAATCGGCTATGAAGCGCTGATGCGCCCCACCATACCGGACTTTTCCAATCCGCTGGATGTTCTGGCTCTTGCTGAAAACCAGTCCAAGCTCCTTCAGCTTGAAAAGGTGACGTTTGAAATCATCTTTGAATGGGTTTACAGCCACAAGCATCTGCTTGCTGACAGAAAAATCTTTTTCAACACTATCTCCACCCGGTTTTTAAATTTGGCGGAACTGCGCGGCATTCACCCGCAGTGCGAAGACATATGTAAAAATATGGTGTTCGAGATTCTGGAGACAGCAACCGTAGAAAATTCGCTGGCGCAACAGGTCAAAGACTTTCGCGCAGAGATGTCCACTCAGGTGGCTCTGGACGATTTTGGCTGCGGCCATTCTAATATTCTGCGGTTGATTAACCTTTCGCCTGATATTCTTAAAATCGACAGATTTTTTATCAAATCCATTCACAACACTTCCGCATCGCAGAAAGAACTTCTTTCCGGCCTGCTGAACTATTGCCGTGCCAAGGGAATTTTGAGTCTTGCTGAAGGCGTGGAAACTTCAGACGAACTGGCCAGCGTGATACGTATGGGTTTTGACTATGTGCAGGGTTTTTATCTAGGCCGGCCAGAGAAACATCTGAATGAACTTGATAAAAGCATCCAGGCTGAGATTTTGGATTTTCGCCAAAAATTTTCTCCACACAAATAAAAACGGAAACTGTGAAATGGTACGACAACCATTGATATCCGGCAATTTTTATGGCCCGAAACACTGCTGAGTTTCGGGCCATTTATTTTGCACAGGCAAGCTGGTGGAATACAAAGCCCGTAATCAGGCAACATGCGGCCCGCCAGCCCTCCTGTGCTATCAACTGCTATTGAGGGGCAACACCCAACCGCAAGGCGGCCTCTTCAAGGCTGCGTTGGGCATATGGCATTTTTTCCTTTATGCGCGCCTTATACTGCGCCTTTACCGCTGTCACAAGCTCCGGTTGCGCCACCTTGGGTGATCCGCTTGTAAATGGCGGCGCGGGATCGTACTCGAGAACCAGCTGTTTTGCCTGGGCAGCTTCTTGCCCAGCAATGAGAGAAAGCAGCACAAGGCCAAAGTCCACACCAGAGGTGACGCCAGCCCCTGTAACGCGGTTGCGGTCATGAACAACACGGCTATTCGTGGGAACAGCTCCAAAATATGCCAGCTCATCCAAAAGCGTCCAGTGCGTTGTGGCCTTGTAGCCCTTCAGCAAGCCTGCCGCGCCAAGCAAAAATGAGCCCGTGCAGACACTGCTGACCCATTGTGCCTTTTGCCCCACAGCGGCTAGCCACTCTATCATATCTTTTTGCATGATCTGTTTGTACGGGTCGCTTGTGCCGGGCACACACAAAATGTCCGTATCCGTGATGTCCGCAAAGGTTGCTGTGGGCAACAAAACAAGCCCCTTGTCAGCCTGGCTTTCGGCATGGACAGGCTCTTTGTCCCGCCAGACATAGTCAACCCTGAACTGTGCCCCGGCAAGCACTTCTGCCGGACCAATCAGGTCCAGCGCCGTCATGCCCTCATAAAGCACAAAAGAGATGTGCGGCAGCTTGGCAGCTGGTTTCGAGCCAGAAATGCCCATACTTTCGTCAGTTTTTGCCATAGAATTGCCCGGCAGAGACATCGCCGCGGCGGCAGACAGCATGGAAACAGTAAAATCTCGTCTTGTCATTGGTACTTCCTTTATTGAGGCAATAATTGAAGAAAATACCATAAGATGCGCCTTGAAAAAGCTCTTCTCGTGCCAATCAGCAACGGGATTTTGCCATCTTGCATAATGCAGATTGGCTTCTTCCAACCACTGAGGTACAGAGGCAGCATGTTTCACCTGCAAACAGCCAAGGCACTGTCATGAAATCAAATTTAGCAACGCATAGAATAGGTATTCTGGCGCTTGAGGGCTTTGTTCCCTTTGACTGCACAATTCCGTATCAGATGCTCTCAATGGCTGTCCCAGGTGGCAGCCATGCGGCATACGAAATCTGTTTTATCGGAGAAAAAAATATTGTCTCTTCCGAGCAGTTCAGCATTACCCAAGTGCTTCCCCTGACTGCCATTCACGATATGGAAACAATTATAATTCCAGGGATTATTCAACCGTTTTCCTACCACAATACCGCTGTTTTTGAGGCTTTGCGCATGGCTTATACCGCTGGCATCAGGTTGGCTTCCATCTGCACAGGTGCTTGCATACTGGCGGCTGCTGGTTTGCTGAACGGCCTGTCTGCCACAACACACTGGGCAATTGTTGAAGAATTTGCCCAAAAGTATCCACAAGTCGCCGTTGAACCAGACATTCTGTTTTGCGACAATGGGCAGATCCTCACTTCAGCCGGGCTTTCTTCTGGCATTGATCTCTGTTTGCACATGGTACGAAAAGATTTGGGAGCCGCTGCGGCAGAAAAACTTGCCACCTATTTTGTTGTGCCACTTGAACGAGACGGCGGGCAAAGACAATTTGTAAAGCATTCCACACCACAGTCTGCCAGCAATTTGTCTGCCCTGCTGCTGTGGTTGCAGGAAAATATGCATAGAACCATGACATTGCAGCAGATATGCCAGCAAGGAAACATGAGTCTGAGAACACTGAACAGGAAATTTCAGGAACAAACTGGTGTGCCGCCCATGACATGGCTGACCAGGGCGCGCATACGGCGGGCGCAAACACTTCTTGAGTCCAGCGCAATGTCGGTGGAGGAAATCGCTGCCATCACCGGATTTGGTTCAGCGGGATCGTTTCGGGATCATTTTCGGCATATCGTGGGTACAAGCCCCACGGCCTGGAAAAAAACACACAATCTTTATTACGCGCAGCAATCTTGATCTGCTCGCCCCCACGCGGGCATCTGCCACACACCAGGCTGCTTTCGTGAGGCTAGAGGTTAATCGTTTGGTTTAAATATGAGCTTCGTGCTCATTTCGGCATTGCACCGGATTAAAAGTAAAAAATGACATCCTCACAGCGCAATGGCTTGCGGCATAGCGTCGCGCTATAGGAAACAGTAAGCGGGTAAAGAACCACGAATGAATACACGGCCTGGGGCAATTACGCCGCAGGCCGTGAAAAGATGACGATATAAGAGGATGTTTACTGTGCGTCTTCAGTATCACGCACTACTTCAAGAATGGGCGGTAGGGCGCGTATGGCCTCAATGAGCTGATACAGTTGCGTGGCGTCGCGCACTTCAACAGTAAAGCGCAGCTTGGCGCGGCCATCCACCAGGTTGTCCATATTCAGCCCGGTGATATTCACATTGTTCTTGGCCAGCACCTGCGCCACAAGAGCCAATACCCCGTGCTCGTTCTTGGAAATAATAAAAATGCCAGCCTCATATGGCTTTTCTTCCGCGCCATCCCAATGGACAGATATGAGCCTTTCCGGCTCCATATTGGCCACGTTGGGGCAGTCTGCGCGGTGCACACTAATGCCAAGCCCACGGCTGATATAGCCAATAATTGGGTCGCCGGGCACAGGATTGCAACACTTGGCAAAACGCATGAGCACGCCGTCCACGCCAGAAATGCCCACCCCTTCAGTCTTGCGGGTGGCGGCATCCTTGCTTTCCTTGACAGTGGGCGTTGCAGGTGCGGCTGCGACCGCGTCAGGATGCAAAACAGCATATAGCTTGTTGAGCACCTTGCGCGGCGTGGTATGGGCATAGCCTACTGAGGCTATCAGATCATCCACGCCTTCAAAGTTCATCTCTTGGGCCACAAGGGCCATGTGGCCTTCTTTGATGGCCTTATTGACATTAAGACTGACCTTGCGGCCTTCTTTTTCCAGCATGTCCCGCCCGAGGGTGACGGCGTGGGAGCGTTCTTCAGTACGCAGATAGTGCTGAATGCGGCTGCGGGCCCTGGCGGTTTTGACAATCTTGAGCCAGTCCCTGTTGGGATTACGGCTGGGGTCTGTAACAATTTCAACAATATCGCCGTTCTTCAGCTCCGTACTCAGGGGCATCAGACGGCCATTAACCTTTGCCCCGGAACAGTGCTGGCCGACCTTGGTGTGGATGATAAAGGCAAAATCCAGAGGCGTGGCCCCTTCGGGCAGCTCTTTCACATCGCCTGCAGGCGTGTAGACGTAGACCTCGTCCTTGAAGAGATCCATCTTGAGCGAATGCATGAACTCGCGAGAGTCGGTTTCTTCACTCTGCCTTTCAAAAATTTCGCGCAGCCAGCCGAACTGCTCCAGATCTTTGCTGTTGACGCGCCCTTTTTCCTTATACAGCCAGTGAGCGGCCACGCCGTGCTCGGCCTGACGGTGCATATCTTCAGTACGAATCTGAATTTCAATGCGCTCGCCCTCTGGCCCGATGACTGTGGTGTGCAGACTTTGATAGCCGTTGGTTTTGGGCATTGAAATATAGTCTTTGAACCGGCCGTGCACGGGCCGCCACTGCGAATGCACAAGGCCAAGCGCGGCGTAACAATCCTTGATATCTTTGACCAGCACACGAAAAGCCATAATATCGTGCATTTCGTCCAGAGTCAGGGATTGGGATTGCATCTTCTTATAGATGCTGTGCTTGTGCTTGATGCGCCCGTAAACCTGACCTTCAATGCCGTTTGAGGCCAACAGGTCTTGAATGAGCTCCACGACCTTGGCGATAATCTGCTTTTCCACCACCTGATGCTTGTCGAGCCAGTGGTCTATCTGATTAAAAATGTCTGGGCGCAGATATTTGAAACTCAGGTCTTCCAGGTCACGCTTGAGGATATACAAGCCAAGGCGGTTGGCCAAAGGCGCATAAATATCCATTGTTTCCTGGGCGATTCGCTTTTGCTTGTGGGCTTTTTGAAAATCAAGGGTGCGCATATTGTGCAGACGGTCAGCCAGTTTGACCATAAGCACACGCATGTCGTGGCTCATGGCCAGAATCATCTTGCGTATGTTTTCAGCCTGCGCTTCTTCCTTGTTTTCAAACGGGATCATGCTGATCTTGGTCACGCCGTCGACAATGTCGGCAACGTCTTCGCCAAAATTCTCGTCCAGTTCTTCAATGGTGGCCTTGGTGTCCTCCACCGTATCGTGCAGCAATCCGGCAGCCACGGTGGCTTCGTCAAAGCCCATTTCAGCCAGGGTGTCGGCCACTGCCAAAGGGTGAGACAAATAAGGCTCACCTGAAAGGCGCGTCTGCCCCACATGAGCAGTAGCGGCGAAAACATAGGCTTTCTGGATAAGCTCCAGATCAGCGGCGGGGTTGTGCGCCGCAACTTTGTCGAGAATTTCCTGTATACGAATCATGCGTAAGTCCCATCCGGGGCGTAAAATCTTTGTTATGTTTTTGACTATGTTCTCACTTGCGCGGCCTTGTCAACGTTACAGGCTGTGTGAAAATCCCTGTATTTTCAGTAAAGCCCGCTAAAAGCCCGGCAAGGCGATGCCTTGCCGGGCTGCAAATACAATTGATCTGTCATCGTTTCGGCACAAACTGGGCTTACTCTGGCGTAAGGCTGTATTCTTGCAACTCTTTGGGTACCCACCACTTTTCAAAATTGTACATTATGCCCGCAAGTGTCGGCTTAACCCCTTGAAAGCGCTTTTGCACGACGGGCAAGGCGTAGGGTACGAAAAGAAAGCAATAGGGCTGCTCCGCATCAAGTACTTCCTGCATGCGGTAGTACAACTGCGCACGCGTTTTCTGGTCAGGCGTTGACCGCGCCTCTTCCAGAAGCCTATCCACTTCGGCATTTTTGTAGTAGGTAAAGTTGAGGCCTCCCTCAAAAGCCTGTGAGGAATGCCAGACCTGATAAATATCCGGGTCCTGGGGGGTGGTCCAACCGAGAATTATGGCGTCAAAGCGCCCTTTATTGACAAATTCGCGAATAAAGGCAGCCCATTCTACCGTGCGGATGCGCACGTCAATGCCAACTGCCCTGAGTTGCGATTGCATTACGGTGGCTGTGAGAATGCGCTGCTCATTGCCCTGATTGGTCAGAATGGTAAAGGAAAACGGCTTGCCGTCCTTGTCCAGCAGGCCATCACCGTCGCTGTCGGTAAAGCCCGCCTCGGCCAGCAGGGCACGGGCGGCAGCAATATTTTGCGGCATGGGTTTCAAGGTTGGGTGGTACGCCCATACGCCCGGCTTGAACGGCCCAAAAGCCGGAATCCCCTGCCCCATCAGCACGCCCTGAATAATGCTCTCACGGTCAATGGCCTGCGAAATAGCCCTGCGCACGCGTACGTCTTTGAAAAACGGATGCTGCAGGTTGAAGCCCAGAAAAACATAGGATGAATCCAGGTAGCGAAACTTGTTGAAATCACGCTCCCATACCGGCCCCGAAGTCTGCCGCAGATATTGCAATGGTGAAAGACCCATAACGTCAACCCGCCCAGCGCGAGTCTCCATAAACATAGTAGCGTTGTCGGGAATGATGCGGTATACGACCTCGGCGATATGGGGTTTGCCATCAAAATAGCTGGCGGAAGCTTCAAGAATGATACGACTGCCCGGTTCCCAGGATTTAAGGCGGTAAGGGCCGGCGCCTACTGGTTTTCGCGAAAGAGGCGTGCTACGGATGTTCTGCCCTTCCAGTAAATGCCGGGGCAGTATGGGCTGCATCCATGTGGACACAGACCGCGCAAAAAAATGTTCATATTCTACTTCAAAGGTGTAGCGATCAATCACGCGAAAATTTTTTATGCGTGAAAAGTCCTCGGCGTAAGGACTGCCCGTGGCCGGATCAGCCACAACCTTGCAGGTGTAGGCCACGTCTTCGGCAGTAAGCTCGACGCCGTCTTCCCAAAGGATGCCCTTGCGCAGGGTGAAGCGCATGAGCCGCCCTTCGTCTTCCATGCTCCAGCTTTCGGCGGCCCAGGGCTCGACCTGGAGGTCCTTGTCGTAACGCAGGGGCGACACATAGATAAGATTGGCCACTTCATGCGACGCTGAATCAGCAGTAAGATAGGGAATCAGATTGGATGCTTCCCCAATGCTGCCAAAAAGAATGCGCCCACCGTCAACGGGGTTGTCCCAAGCTTTTTCTTTTGGATTCCCTTCATTAGCAAAAAGAAATGAAACACCAAAAGATCCCATAAAAACAGTCAGTAAGAGCGTGATTCCAGCCCTGACAATTACACTCAACATACTGTTTGCTCACTCAAAATTTATTTTTTCCATATTGTGAAGCTTCATATTGCTTTCGCCCCCCTACCTGTGCTATTTATCGCAAACATCATAACAGCGCCCTGTCATTGAAAAAATTCAACAAGTCTGACAGGGAATTTTGGGGAACGCATGAGCCGATCAGAACAAAGCGTCGTACGCGAAATGTGCCAAGCCTTTTTGCACGATAGCGTGCCGGAATACATACGCGACG
This sequence comes from Desulfovibrio intestinalis, assembly GCF_014202345.1. Taxonomy (NCBI): domain Bacteria; kingdom Pseudomonadati; phylum Thermodesulfobacteriota; class Desulfovibrionia; order Desulfovibrionales; family Desulfovibrionaceae; genus Desulfovibrio; species Desulfovibrio intestinalis. Next base: position 507,232 of record NZ_JACHGO010000002.1, on the reverse strand, counting down.
CAGCGTACTATATACTGTCCGAAGGTGAGGTGCAAAAAATAAATATTCAGGAAGGCGAGACCTGGGACGTACAAGGCGTCATTCAGGGTGACGACCTGCAGGTCTATACGCCCAGCCTGAGTTTGACCATCACCGACCGCAGCACGCGACACCAGTGCAACTGCTCAGATGCGTTCACAGGTATTTGCCGACATGTGGCGGCCCTTGCTTTGCGCCTTGTGGAAGAGCTGCGCAAAGAGCAAGGCGATGCCGAAGAAAGCCCGCCACCAAGCACGGACTGGAAACAGAGTTTCCGCAATTTTTTCTCAACGGATATGGAGCCAGAACCAGGCCGCCACTACCTCATCTTCCGGTTTGAACCGGAACAGGGGCGTCTTCTGGTATCCTTCTTTCGCGGGCGTCAGAACAAATCCGGGCTGTCCAGCGTACACAATGAAGTAACGCTGGAACAGATCATCAACAATCCCGACTGGTGCGAATTTTCGCCGCAGCTGCCCCATGTGGCCCGGCAGATTGGTCAGCATCTCGATTATTACGGACACAGGGTTGAAATCCCCCAGGGTCTGACTTCGTGGTTTTTCTGGTCAGTGCGTAAGGAATATTATCTGCTCTGGAAAGACACAGACAAGCCCTGCCGCATTGAAAGCACGCCTTTTGCCCTCAAACTCAAGCCCATCCTGGACGATTCCGGCTTTAGCTTCGAAGTGCTGCTCAAGCGTGAAGGCCGCCCGCCCCTGCCCATTCGGGCTGGCGCTGCCAGCCGCGCTGCTGCTGAAAGCCGTAGCTCGCAGAACGAAAGTTCCGCCCCTGAAGACGCGCCCATTACCTTTCACGGGCAAATGCCGCTGTGGGTCTGTTACCAGCATAATTTCTATCCGGTGCAGACGGGCCTTTACCCTTCACTCGTGCGCAACCTTATTTATGAGCGCCCTGTGGTGCCCCACGAAGAAATATCCGAATTTCTCGACAGGGTGTGGACGCGCCTGCCCGCTTCGGAGCTTTACGAGCCGCAGCAATTCCTCAAGCAGATGGAACCGGTGTTTCAGCCGGCCACCTATAATCCCAAGCTCTTTCTTGATGAGGAAGGCAGCCTGCTCACCCTTGAGATCGACAACATCTATGAAACCCGACACGGCGAGTTCACGCTCAACGGGCCCAACCCGGACTTTCAGACCGGCAGCTATGCCTATGAAGGACAGACCTTCCTGGTGCGCCGCCATCAGGACGAAGAAGCCCTGCTGATGACCGAGCTCGCTGGCATGGACTTTCAGGCCCGTTCGAGCAAGTTGTGGTTTCTTGAGCCGGAAGAAGCCATTGCCTTTCTGCTGGACTACTACCCCAAGCTGGTTGAAAACTACCGCGTCTACGGCGAAAAAGCCCTTTCACGCTACAAGGTGCGCACGGCCACATCCAATATTACCGCAGAAGTGGTCAGTAATGAAAAAGAAAAATGGTTCTCGCTGGACATCACGGTTGACTACGAAGGCCAGTCACTGCCCCTTGAAAAAATCTGGAAGGCGTGGACACGCGGCAAGCGCTATGTGCAGTTGAAGGACGGCTCGTACACGAGCCTGCCCGAAGCCTGGCTTGAAAAGCTTTCTCACAAGTTGACGGCCCTGGGTCTTGACCCCTCCAAGCCGCCGCAGCACAAGTTCAAACAGTTTGAAGCCCCGGTGCTGGACAGCTTGCTTGAGGACCTGCCCGGCGCTGCCACAGACTCTTTCTGGAACAACCTGCGCGAGAAAATACGTTCCTTCCGTGAAGTGCGCCCCATTGAACCTCCCAAGGGGCTCAATGCAGACCTGCGCGCCTATCAGGTGCAGGGGCTCTCTTACCTCAACTTCTTGTCTGAATACGGCTTCGGCGGCATTCTGGCTGACGAAATGGGTTTGGGTAAAACCGTTCAGACGCTCGCCTTTATTCAGCATATGGTCCAGAACAGTCAGGGCGGCCCCAACCTTATCGTGGTGCCTACCTCAGTGTTGCCCAACTGGGAACGTGAAGCCGAAAAATTCGTGCCCAGCCTCAAGCTGCTGACTATTTACGGCACGCGCCGCGAAGGCATGTTCAAGCATATCTCCAGCTCTGACCTCATCATCACCACATATGCTTTGTTGCGGCGCGATCTGGAAGAGATGGAGAAGTACGAATTCAACACCGTTATTCTGGACGAAGCCCAGAATATCAAAAACCCCAATACGATCACAGCCAGAGCCGTGCGGCGCATCAACGCCCGCATGCGCCTGTGCCTGTCGGGCACGCCCATCGAAAACAATCTTTTCGAGCTCTGGTCGCTGTTTGAGTTTCTCATGCCCGGCTTTCTGGGTTCACAGCACGCATTCCAGCGTGGCATTGTCAAACCCATCAAGGACGGCGACGCCGAAACCCTTGATTACCTGCGTACTCGCGTGCGCCCGTTCATTTTACGCCGTACCAAGGCCGAAGTTGCCAAGGATCTGCCGCCCAAGGTGGAAAGCGTCACCTGCTGCGCGCTTGAAGACGCTCAGGCAGAGCTTTACGCCGCCTTGGCGCGCAAGCTGCGTGCCCAGGTGCTTGCCGACGTGGATCAAAAGGGTTTGGCCAAGAGCCAGATGTCCATTCTGGACGCCCTGCTCAAACTGCGCCAGATCTGCTGCCACCCCCGGTTGCTCAAGCTGGATATGCCCGGTTTCTCCAACAACCTGCCTTCCGGCAAGTTCGACGCCTTCAAGGATATGATTATGGAAATTGTGGAAGGTGGGCACAAAGTGCTTGTCTTCTCACAGTTTGTTCAGATGTTGCAGATTATCAAGCAGTGGCTTGAGTTCTCGCAGGTGCCCTTCTGCTATCTCGACGGGGCCAGCAAGGACCGCTTTGATCAGGTGGACCGCTTTAACAACACCCCCGAGATTCCCATTTTCCTTATCTCGCTCAAGGCAGGCGGCACGGGCCTCAACCTTACCTCGGCAGACTACGTTATCCACTATGACCCCTGGTGGAACCCCGCTGTCGAAAGTCAGGCTACTGACCGTACCCACCGTATCGGCCAGACCAGACAGGTGTTTTCCTACAAGCTTATCTGCCAGAACACAGTGGAAGAAAAGATACTCAAGCTTCAGGAAGCCAAGCGCGGCGTGGCCGAGGCCATTATTCCCGGCCAGGACACGTGGAAATCTCTTACACGCGAAGATCTGGAAATGCTTTTTGACGTGTAACAGCTGCCAGCAGGCTGCCGCATAGGTTCAGCCAGCAGTGCCTAAAACATAACAAGGGCTTACTCCACATGGGGTAAGCCCTTTATTCTTCGGCAGCTATTGTGGCCGTCCAACCGCCCATCCGCCAGCCCAAGCATTTTTAACTGAGCCTTGCAGCATGCCGCGAAGTTTGCCGGAAGCCGCGTTAATTGCAAGCGCCGAAAAGCCACATGCCCCCCTTCACGGGTGGTCTGCTTGGTATGTCGCCCGCGCTGGATAAGGAGTAACAGGACCGTAGATTGGCGAAGCAATACTACGAACCGGGTAACGTCCTTTACTTTTTGCAGCAAATATCGCATGGTCTGCGGATTATAACAAATAGACTCAGGTATCAGCCGCATGATTCAGGTAAGCCATCTTCTTAAACGTTTCGGCAGCAATGTTGTTTTACAAAACATCAACATGCATGTCCGCCAGGGCGAAATTTTCGGCATTGTCGGGCATTCCGGCGCCGGAAAGTCTACACTTTTACGCTGCCTCAACGGGCTTGAAGCCTATGATGAAGGCAGCGTCAAGGTTATGGGCGTGGAAGTGGCTTCGCTCGACCCCCGCGACCTGCGCCAACTGCAAAGCAAGATGGGCATGATCTTTCAGAATTTCAATCTGATGGCCCGCAAAAACGTTTTTGATAACGTGGCCTTTCCGCTGCAACTCTGGCACAGATCTGACCGCGAAAAACGCGTCATGGAACTGCTTGACCTGGTGGGTCTGGCAGACAAGGCGCGGCAGCGTGTGCAAAGCCTGAGCGGCGGCCAGAAGCAGCGCGTGGGCATTGCCCGCGCACTGGCCCTGAACCCCAGCATTCTGCTTTGCGACGAAGCCACCTCTGCCCTTGACCCCAAAACAACCTCGTCCATTCTTGACCTGCTTGAAGACATCAACAGGCGGCTCAACCTGACAATCATCATGGTTACGCACCAGATGGAAGTGGTCAAACGCCTCTGCCACAGCCTGCTGCTGCTCGACGGCGGCAAAACTGTGGCCCTGGGCAAAACCGAAGATCTTTTTCTGTCGCCCACAAAAGACATGCAGGCCATTGTGGAGAATGAGTACACCCTCATTCCCGGCGGCACCAATATCAGGCTCATGTTCCCGCGCGAAATTTCGCAGCAGAGCGTCATCACGCAAATGGCCAGAAGCCTCGGCATAGATTTTTCCATTGTAGGCGGCAAGCTTGAGCGGTACCTTGATGATGTTTTCGGCTTCCTCATTGTCAATGTGCAGGATCAGGACATCGAAGCCGTGTTGCGCTACCTGAAGGAACACCGCCTCTACTGGGAAATACTGGAATACCCTGTGAAGCAGGCTACGGATGCAAGTAATGAGTGAATTGAGCACCCTCGCCCAACTGGCGCAGGACTTTGAACCTCTGTGGGAGCGTCTTCAGGACAAGATGCCGGAAATCCTCACCGCCACCTGGGAAACCCTTGAGATGGTGATGCTTTCTACCTTCTTTTCACTACTCATTGGTTTTGCCCTGGCCATACTCATGATTGTGACCAACCCCATTGGCCTGAGCCCTTGCCGCCCGGTTTACCGGGTTGTGGACTTTGTGGTGAACCTGGTGCGCTCCTTTCCCTTCATCATTCTGCTGATCGCCATTATCCCCTTCACACGCTTTGTGGTGGGCACGTCCATTGGCAGCGCAGCGGCCATAGTACCCCTTACCATTGCTGCGGCTCCCTTTGTGGCCCGGCTGATCGAAACCTGCTTTCTTGAAGTGGACAAGGGTGTTATCGAAGCGGCCCGATCCTTTGGGGCCAGCAATTCGCAGATCATCTTTCGCGTTCTCTTTCCCGAAGCGCTGCCCTCGATCGTGCTCAATATCGCTGTCATTGCCATTACCCTGCTTGGGTACTCGGCCATGGCTGGCACTGTTGGCGGCGGCGGCCTGGGCGACCTGGCAGTCAAGTACGGCTACAACCGCTTCCAGGTTGATATAATGATCTATTCCGTTATCATCCTGTGCGTGCTGGTGCTGCTTATTCAGGGCATCTGCAACTTTTTGTACAAGATACTGCGATAAAGTCCCGCCAGTTACTCTACGGGACTTGATTCTTACCCGGCACAGTCTTACCCAAGCAAGGAGCCACCATGAAACGTCTGCTTCTGTCCCTGGCCATGATTCTGACTCTGGCCGTTCCTTCGTTCGCCGCCGAAGACATCGTCATTGGCGTCACCCCCTTCCCGCACAAGGACATCATGCTTGTGGCCAAGCCCCTGCTGGCCAAAGACGGCTACAATCTGGTCATCAAGGAATTTACCGACTACGTGCAGCCCAACATGGCTCTTGCCAACGGCCAGCTTTTCGCCAACTTCTTCCAGCATGCGCCGTATCTGGACAACATGAACAAGGAAAAGAACCTTGGTCTTGTTTCCATCGGCAAGGTGCATATCGAACCGCTGGGCGTGTATTCCAAAAAAATCAAGAAACTGTCTGACCTCAAGAAGGGCAACGCCGTTTCTGTTCCCAATGACCCCACCAACGAAGCCCGCGCCCTGCGCCTGCTTGAAGCCAACGGCATTATCAAGATCAAGCCCGGCGCTCTCGTGACCGTGGCCGACATTACTGAAAATCCCCTTGGCCTCAAGTTTCATGAGCTGGACGCCGCTCAGTTGCCCCGCACCCTGGACGACGTGACCGCCGCCGTTATCAACACCAACTTTGCTGCTGAGGCCGGTCTTATCCCAGCTCGTGACGCTCTGGTTCTGGAAGGCAGCGAGTCCCCTTACGCCAACATTCTCGTTGTGCGCGAAGCCGACAAGGACAGCCCCAAGGCCAAAGCCCTGCTGAAGGCCACTCAGTCGCCCGAAGTCAAGGCCTACATTGAAAAAGAACTGGTGGGCAAAGGCATTATGCCTTCGTTCTAGAGCACTTGAGCTTTTTCAAAGTTAAGCGAATACCTTAAAGGTATTGGGATGCCAATTCTCAAAACCTGAAAGCCAAAAGTCTTTTTTGAAATGCCGGGGCAGGCCTAGCTTGTCCCGGCATGATTTAGCCGCGCAGGAAACCACAACAAAATAGTTGTTTCCTCCGGTTCAAAACTGAATGAAATTTTTGAGGCGGCTCCGACGGAATACTGCTTTCCGTTTGGGCCGTCTTTGCCTCAAGCCGCCAATGTGCTAGCATGGACGCGTACGGCATCAAGGCAGAAAAATGCGGGAGACAGCCATGTCTACGATGGACACCTGGAGAGGAAGTAAGGCCAGTGAAACCCATAAAGCTTTTATGGGTTGGGGCGGCCTGACGGTCAACGACGACACTGTCGACATCCTCGACATGTTACGCGCGTATTATGACGTTGCCGCAGGAGAATCCTGCGGCCAGTGTTTTCCTTGCCGCAGCGGCCTCAAGCGCATTGCTGCACGCCTTGCTGAAATCTGCCAGGGGCAGGAACGCCCGGACGATCAGAACTATCTGCGCGAACTGGCTGCGATGGTTCGCACCAGCGCCCGCTGCGATATTGGCCAGACGTCGCCCCAGCCGCTGCTGGATGTGCTGGAGCAGGCTCCGCATCTGCTCAAGGCCAGAAAGACCACAGGCGGCAACTACACCAGCCTGATCACCGCGCCTTGCGTCAACGCCTGTCCAGGGCACGTCAATATTCCTGACTATATTGAAGAAATTCGCTTCAGGCGTTTTGAAAAAGGCTTGGAGCTGGTTATGAACAACTGCCCCATGCCTGGCACCATTGGCCGCGTGTGCGAGCGCCCCTGTGAATCCGCCTGCAAGCGCGGTCTCAAAGGCGCGCCAGTGGCTATTCGTAACCTCAAGCGCTTTTTGTTTGACCGTAACGCCGCCCTCAACAACCCGCCTGAGCCACAAAGTCTGCCTGCTACGGCCAAAAAGGTTGCCATCATTGGCGGTGGGCCTGCAGGTTTGTCCTGCGCATACTACCTTTCCCTTTTGGGAGCTGCACCCACAATTTTTGAAAGGCATGACGTCTGTGGCGGCATGGCCAAGTTCGGTATTCCCGATTTTCGCCTGCCGCCCGCAGTTCTGGTGCGCGAGGTAAATGTGGTGGCCGCCGCTGGTTGCGAAATTCGCAATGGCGTTGAAATCGGGCGCGACATTTCTTTGGACCAACTGCACGAAGAGGGCTTTGAAGCGGTATTTATCGCTGCTGGCGCGCCCCACGCGCCGGGCATGCGCTGCGAAGGCGAAGACAGCTGCCCGCAGGGTTACCTCAGCGGCATCCACTATCTTCATGAAGCCACCCGAGGCAGGCAAGCCGTGACTGGAACCCGCCTTGTGGTGGTTGGCGGCGGCAATGTGGCTATGGACTGCGCACGCACGGCCCTTCGCCACGGCTTCAAGGAAGTGCGCGTGGTTTACCGCCGCACAGAAGCTGAAATGCCTGCCGACCCGGTGGAAATTGAAGAAGCCAAAGAAGAAGGCACGCTCTTTACCTTTCTGGCCGCTCCCCTGCGCATCGAAAGCAAAGACGGCCGCGTTACCGGGCTTGTCTGCCAGAAAATGGAGTTGGGCGCTGCCGACGATTCAGGCCGCCGACGTCCAGTCGCGGTTGAAGGGGCCGACTATGAACTGCCCTGCGATGCCATCGTGTACGCCATTGGACAAAAAGTGGCTCTGGAAGTCATTCTTAAAGGCAAGGACGGCGCTCTTAACAAGTACCGCACCCTCGACGCACACGAAATTACTGGCGAAGTCACCACCCTGCCCCGCATTTTTGGCGGCGGGGACTGCGTGACAGGCCCAAGCTCGCTTATTGCCGCCCTGGCCGCTGGCAAACGCGCTGCCACGCACATTGCAGCCCATTTGAACGACTCTGCCGAAGGGCCTTCTTCACGAGAAGAACTTGAGCAAATGCTCATGGGCGTAAATATGCTGGATGCAGAAGAAGTTGCGCCCCTGGAAGATCCAACGCCGGCCATGCCCATTCATGCCATTCCCTTGCGTGAACGTCTGAGCGGCTTCACCGAGGTGGAAACAGATCCGCTGGAGTGGGAGGCCGTGCGCGAATCGTCACGTTGCTTGCGCTGCCTGCGCGTTGTTATGACGGCACACTAGATTTTAGCACATATTTAATTGATTTTTTTCAAAATACGCGCAAAACATACTGGCGCAATCGCCAATGCTTTTCCCCGGTATGCGCGCAAACGGCAACAGTGCGGATATGAATGTGCCATGCACAGCAATAATAGCACATCAGAGCATCCGCCCTCGAGAATCGGTCGCGGCCTGATAGCCGCCTGACGGCGGGCACATGCCAGTGCCTGTTTTGCGGCAACGATTTGCAAGCAAATCCTTGCGGGCATTCCAGCATGAAGTGCCCTGACAGTGCTGCGGAATTATGATGGACAGGCCACCACGGCCCAAACGGGAGTTTCTATGTCATCTGTCACCATCAATGGAACACAGGCATCCTTTCAGCCTGGACAGACCATACTGGACGTTGCCGAGTCTCTCGGCATTTATATCCCCACCTTGTGCTGGTTGCCCAAAACCGGGCACGGCAAGGTGTGTCGCATCTGTTCCGTGGAAGTAAAGGGACGTGATCGGCTGCTGCCCGCGTGTTCTGCGCCAGCTGAAGACGGAATGGTAATTGAAACCGATTCTCCGCTTGTGCGTGCTACGCGCAAAAGCATTCTTTCCCTGTTGGTGGCTGAAGGCAGGCACGACTGTTTCTTGCGCAAGCTGCCCCCCGATCTCTGGCCGCCGTACCAAAAAGCGGCGGGAGACATGCCGCACCGTGAGCATCCCTGCCCTGCCGAAGGCAAGTGCCAATTGCAGGCCCTGACGATGAAGTGCAACGTGCCCGTGAAGGACCTAGTGCCAGAACCGGGGCATTTTCCGCTGGATGACGAGCACCCGATGATCACACGCGACTTCAGCCGTTGCGTGCAGTGCGGGCGGTGCGCCTCAGTCTGTTCGGCCATTCAGGTAAATGATGCCATTCCGCCGCAATTTGGGCGTCGCGCTGAAAAAGAATCCTGGTGGCCCGTGGTGGATTACACACGCTGTACCCACTGTGGCGAGTGTGTTCAGGCATGTCCCACAGGCGCGCTTACGGCCAAAAAGGCTTACGGCCTTGCTGTGCGCGAAGACAAGGTAGATACGGTGCGCACCACCTGCCCCTACTGCGGCGTTGGGTGCCAGTTGAACCTGTCCGTCAAGGATGACCGCATCATTGAAGTCAACGGCGTTGAAAACGCCAGCCCCAACAAGGGCAGCCTGTGCGTCAAGGGGCGCTTTGGCTATGACTTTATCTACAGCAAAGAAAGGCTTACCGATCCGCTTATTCGTCGGCAGGATGGCTCATTCAGAAAAGCCTCCTGGGACGAAGCCCTGGACCTCATAGCCGCAAAATTTTCTGAAACTATTGAGAATCACGGCCCGGACGCAGTGGCCGGGGTGGCATGTGCCCGTAGTATCAACGAAGATAACTACCAGATGCAAAAACTCTTTCGCGCGGTGTTCAAGACCAATAATATTGATCACTGCGCGCGTACCTGACACGCCCCCACCGTGGCCGGTCTGGCCACATCGTTTGGTTCAGGTGCTATGACAAACAGCTTCGCCCACTTGGGTGAAGCCAAGATGCTGTTACTCATAGGTTCCAATATCACGGAGGCTCACCCCGTGGCAGGAACCCTTGTTAAACGGGCCGTGCGCAACGGCTGCCGACTGATTGTCGCCGACCCGCGCCGCACAGCCATCGCCAAAGAGGCGGAAACACATCTGCAACTCCGTGTGGGTTCAGATATTGCCCTGCTCAATGCCATCATGCATGTGCTCATTCGTGATGATCTGTACGACAAGCATTTTGTGGCACGGCATACTATTGGCTTTGAAGAACTGCGTCGCAATGTCGCTGACTGCACCCCGGAAAAAGCAGCGCCCATCTGTGGCATTGCCCCGGAAGTTATCGAACGCACAGCCCGTGACCTGGCCTCGGTCAGGCCGGCCATGCTGGCCTATACGCTTGGCATTACGGAGCATACCTGCGGTGTTAATAACGTGCTGGCCTGCGCTTCGCTGCAAATGCTGCTGGGCAATATGGGCAAGGCGCTGGGCGGCGTGAACCCCCTGCGTGGGCAGAACAACGTGCAGGGCTCCTGTGATATGGGCGCGCTGCCGGATACCTACCCTGGTTACGGCAAAGTGGCAGACAAGGCTGCAAGAGAAAATCTGGAGCACTTCTGGGGCACATCCTTGCCTACAGGGCCGGGTATGATGATGCCCGACATGCTGGACGGCCTCAAATCAAAAAAAATCAGGGCCATGTACATTTTTGGCGAAAACCTCGCCAACACAGAGCCTGATATCAGCCATGTGGAAAGCTGCCTGTCTTCTGCCGAATTTCTGGTAGTACAGGATATTTTTCCCAATGAAACAACGCGGTTTGCACATGTGATTCTGCCTGCCGCTGCCTGGGGTGAAAAAGACGGCACCTTCAGTAACAGTGAACGCCGTATCAGCCGGGTGCGCGCTGTCAGCCCGGCCCCTGGTCAAGCCAAGATGGACTGGTGGATCTTCAAACAGCTGGCGGCCCGCTTTGGACACCAGTGGCAGTCCGACTCGGCCCAGGATTTATGGGACAATGAAATATCCGTGCTGGCCGAGCTGTTTCGGGGTATCAAATACCGCCGTATCGAGGGCGACGGCCTGCAGTGGCCCTGCACGCATGAAGACCATCCCGGCACCCCTGTGCTGCACAAGGACGGCGCATTCACGCGGGGCAAAGGGCTTTTTGTGTCGGTAAAATGGACTGCCGCTGCAGAAGTGGCCGACGAGGAGTACCCCTTTGTGCTCAGTTCCGGCAGACGGCTCTACCACTACCATACGCGCACGCAAACGGGCCGCAGCAAAGGTCTTAATACGCTTATGGGGCACGACACGGCAGACATTTCCACTGCCGATGCCGCCCGCCTTAAAATTGCTGACGGCGAGACCATTCGCGTATCTTCCCGCCGGGGATCTGTGCTGGTTCGAGCCAAGGTAACGGACGACATGCCGCTGGGCATGGTGTGGATGGCCTTTCATTTTCGGGAAAGCAACGCCAACTGGCTTACCAACCCGGCGATGGACCCGATTACCAAGACAGCCGAATACAAGGCATGCGCTGTAAGGGTTGAAAAAGCAGAAGCGGCTGACGCTGCCCCCAGATAATTCGGCGCAGTCCTGCCAGCCCCAGTATTGGGTGCTACGCAGGGCTGCGCTTGCCTAGCGATCAGTTTCGCAGGCTTGCCTGCTGCGGTAGAGCATGGCGTTTTTTGGCTATGACTGCGCTGCAGTACTAAGCGCGGTGTTTGGCTGACATTTTCACAGTCAGTCATGGCAGCCAAAACCAGTTACGAAAAAATCATACCTTTCAATTTACCAGACAGCCCGGCAGTGCCGGGCTGTCTTTTCGTATTCATAACAGTGTGTAATATTAGCAATAGTTTGTATTTTCAGCATACAGGCAGCGGCAATGACATATTGTCATGACGATTATTTCTTCTCATTTTTTTCACCTTTCCGCTTTATCATGCATTTTTTGCTGGTGATTTTCATTAACAATAGGTAATTTGGATCACTAATATCTGCAACTCATCGCAGGTGTACCCTGCCCTGGAGGATCTCTGATGCTTACATCACCCTACAAAGAATTTTACGAAGCCATCGCGGCCTTTATTCCAAAAAATCGCATATATACCGACCCACTACGCTTGCTGGCCTATGGTACGGACGCTAGCGTCTACCGCCTCACCCCGCAACTGGTAGTGGACGCCCTGGATGAGGCCGAAATTGTTCAGCTCATGGGTGTGGCCGACCGCCTGCGCGTACCCGTGACTTTTCGTGCGGCAGGAACCAGCCTTTCTGGCCAGGCAGTGACGGATTCTGTGCTGGTGCGCATCGGGCAAGGCTGGAAAAACTGGCGCGTAGGCGAACAGGCTGAAAAAATCACCCTGCAGCCCGGCATCATCGGCTCTGGCGCCAACAAAATTCTGGCAGAATTCGGCAAAAAAATCGGTCCTGATCCTGCCTCTATCGACAGCTGTTTCATTGGCGGTATTTTTGCCAACAATGCCAGCGGCATGTGCTGTGGCACCTCCGACAACTCATACAAAACCGTGCTTTCTACCCGTATGGTTTTGTCCGACGGCACTCTTGTTGATACGGCAGACGCCAAAAGCCGCGCCGCTTTTGCCAAAACTCACGGGCACATCCTTGAAGGCCTGAAGAATTTGCGCAAAAAAATTATGGATGATGCCGCCCTGGCTGACCGCATTCGCCGCAAGTTCAAAATCAAGAACACCACGGGCTACAGCATCAACGCCCTCGTTGACTATGAAGATCCCTTTGAAATCCTGCAGCACCTCATGGTGGGCTCCGAAGGCACGCTGGGCTTCATTGCCGAAGTGACCTACCGCACCGTGGAAGAAGCTCCCTTCAAGGCGTCCGCCCTCATGTTGCTGCCCACCATCACGGCGGCCTGTGACCTTGCCTCGGCTGTGGCCACTCTGCCTGTGTCATCGGCAGAACTTATGGACAGAGCCTCCCTGCGCTCGGTGGAAGGCACACCCGGCCTGCCCGAAGGGCTGGACACGCTGGACGACGCCGTCTGCTCCCTGCTGGTTGAAACCCGTGCCTCAACCAAGGAAGAACTGGACAAAAACATCGCCACCATTAATGACGCCTTCAAGGACGTGCAGTTTGTTCGTCCCCACGCCTTTACCGACAAGGCTGAAGAATACAGCAAACTGTGGCTGATTCGTAAGGGCATTCTGGCTTCGGTGGGAGGCATGCGTCCCGTGGGCACATCCATTGTTATCGAAGACGTGGCCTTTCCTCTTGAACGTCTTGGTGAAGCCGCCGCTGACCTGCAAGCCCTCTTTGCCCGTCACGGCTACACAGTGGCCCCCTTGTTCGGCCATGCCAGAGACGGCAACCTGCACTTCGTTTTCTGGCAGGACTTTGGCTCGCCCACAGAAGTGGCCCGCTATGCGGCCTTTATGGACGACTTCTGCAAGCTCATTACTGAAAAGTACGACGGTTCTCTCAAGGCGGAACACGGCACAGGCCGTAACGTGGCCCCCTTTGTAGAAATGGAATGGGGCGCAGCCGCCTATTCCATCATGAAATCCATCAAGGAACTGCTGGACCCCAAGAGCATTCTTAATCCTGGCGTGCTCATGAATTCTGACCCGCAAGGGCACATCAAGAACCTCAAGCCCTTGTATCCCGCTGACGAGCTTGTGGACAAATGTATGGAATGCGGCTTCTGCGAATCTGTTTGCCCATCACGCGACCTCACGCTTACGCCGCGACAGCGCATTACCGCCTACCGCGAAATATGCCGTCTGCGTGAAACAGCGCCCGACAGCAAGGAACTGAAGAAGCTCGAAAAACAGTATGAATACATGGCCAAGGCCACCTGCGCCGCCGATAGCCTGTGCCGTCCCCGCTGCCCCGCAGGCGTGGATACTGGCGTATTCATCAAAAGTCTGCGTAAGAAAGATGCTGGCAACCTCAGCAACAAGATTGCCGGCAGCATTGCCGACCACTTTGCCGGAACCTGCCGCGCCATGTCGCTGGCCCTTACTGGCGTGGACAAGCTGCACCGTGCTCTTGGCAGCACCTTTATGGAAAACGGTTCAAGGTTGCTACGCTGCATCACCTTCAACAAGGCCCCCTTGTGGAACAAAGACATGCCCACAGGCGGCAGCAAGATACGCCTGCCTGAAACGCACAGTGCCAACCCCAAACGGGTGGTGTACTTCCCCAGTTGCATAGCCCGTAACATGGGCCCCGGCGAAGAACACACAGACCGCAGAACTGAGCCGGAAGCTGTTATCAGCGTGCTGCTCAAGGGCGGCTACGACGTTATTCTGCCCAAAAATCTGGACAAGCTCTGCTGCGGTATGGCCTTTGCCAGCAAGGGTCTTTCTGATGCGGCTCATAAAAAAGAAAAAGAACTGGAAGCCGCTCTTAAGGAAGCCAGTAATAACGGCCAGTATCCTGTACTGTGCGAAACCAGCCCCTGCCTGCTGCACATGAAGCAGACCCTTGACCCGTCTCTCATTCTGATGGAACCCATTGAGTTCATTCTTGAGAAGATGGACGGCTGCCTCAAATTCACCAAGCTGCCCAAAACCATCGCCCTGCATGCCACCTGCTCTGTGCGCAAGATGGGCCTTGAGGGCAAGCTTGAAAAGCTGGCCAAGATGTGCGCTGAAAACGTCATCGTTCCAGACGGCATCAACTGCTGCGGCTGGGCAGGCGACAGAGGCTTCACCCATCCCGAACTCAACGAATCCGCACTCAAGGGCCTGCGCATGCAGGTCAGCACATGCGAAGTGGGCTATTCCTCAAGCCGCACATGCCAGATCGGTCTTTCTCTGCATAGCGGCATTCCGTATTACTCCATCGTCTTCCTGGTGGACGAAGCCAGCGTATAGGCGCAAACCACCTATCCCAGCCTGACAATACAAGGGCCGCTGAGTGCATCAGCGGCCCTTTAAAATTACCCGGTCATGAGCGCAGTCATCAACACAATAAAAAATTTTCAAAAAATCACACGCCAAACAAGCTCCGCACGATCTTGATGCAAACCCGGCAGCATCGTGTTTTAGCGGTGAAGCATTGCATGTGGTGAGTGCAACATTTTTCAAACGCAACCTGCTTCCGGTATTACGGATGGGGCATTCTCTGCGCCCAGCCCTGCGCAAGTTGTACATAGGTGGCAACGGCCCGTCGCTAACGGTCTGTCGAACCCAACATGCCAAAACTATGCCTGCAGAGCGATGCTCCCCGGTTTAATTATAGTTTGCACGGCTTTTGTATGTGTAGGACTTTACTTTGCCCGCCAATCACGTATGGTGCCGAGGACGTGACAGCCCGCGAAGATATTTCGCTGTCCGGCGCCCCGGTTTACCGGGTAGCCGAAGGGCCGGATGCCGGAAATGCCGGGCGTGCGGATTCTTTTTTCATCTACGTAATTCTTTATTATTTTGCGTAGTTAGAAAAAATGTAAAAAAAAATCTACACATGCCCCTTTTCAACCCGCCAGCGTGTCTTATTTCATGACTGGTGCGGGGCCCGATTGGACAGCATGTTCATCAAGGCCTGTAACGCGCAATATTTCCAGCGCGGCCGCTTGTTTGCGTCCAATGCTGTGTCCCCCAAGGGACAATAATAACATTTCCGGGAGGATCTGACGTCATGAAGCTGAAACCCCTTAACGACCGTGTTCTGGTCAAACGCCTTGAATCCGAAGAAAAGACCGCCGGTGGCCTGTTCATTCCTGATACGGCTAAAGAAAAGCCGTCCAAGGGTCAGGTTGTGGCTGTGGGTCCCGGCAAGGTAGGGGATAATGGCGAGCGCGCCCCTCTGGCCGTCAAGGCCGGCGACGAAGTGCTGTTCAACAAGTACGCTGGTACTGAAGTGAAGCTTGACGGCGTTGACCATCTGGTCATGCGTGAAGAAGACATTCTCGCCATCATCGACTAGCTCCCACCTTTGCGAATTACCATTTAGGAGGAAATGTCCCAATGTCTGCTAAAGAAATTTTCTTTGACGTTAAAGCCCGTGAAAAACTTTCCCGTGGCGTAGATAAGCTTGCCAACGCCGTTAAGGTTACCCTTGGACCCAAGGGCCGTAACGTGGCTATTGAAAAGTCCTTCGGCGCTCCCGTTATCACCAAGGACGGCGTGACGGTTGCCAAAGAAATCGAACTGTCTGACAGATTCGAAAATATGGGCGCTCAGCTCGTTAAGGAAGTGGCCTCCAAAACTTCCGACGCCGCCGGCGACGGTACCACCACCGCTACCATTCTGGCGCAGGCCATTTACCGCGAAGGCATCAAGCTTGTGGCCGCTGGCCGCAACCCCATGGCCATCAAGCGCGGCATCGACAAGGCTGTTGAAGGCCTGATCGCTGAGCTGGCCAATCTTGCCAAGCCCACCCGCGACCAGAAGGAAATTGCCCAGATCGGCACCATTTCCGCCAACTCCGACACCACCATCGGCAACATCATTGCCGAAGCCATGTCCAAAGTGGGCAAGGAAGGCGTCATCACCGTTGAAGAAGCCAAGGGCCTCGAAACCACCATGGACGTGGTGGAAGGCATGCGCTTTGACCGCGGCTACCTGTCCCCCTACTTCGTGACCAATCCCGAAAAGATGGTTTGCGAAATGGACAATCCCTACATCCTGTGCACCGAAAAGAAAATCTCCAGCATGAAAGACATGCTGCCCGTGCTTGAACAGGTTGCCAAGGTGAACCGTCCCCTGATGATCATCGCTGAAGACGTGGAAGGCGAAGCCCTGGCCACTCTGGTGGTCAACAAGCTGCGTGGCGCCCTGCAGGTTGTGGCCGTGAAGGCCCCCGGCTTTGGCGACCGCCGCAAGGCCATGCTGCAGGACATCGCTGTGCTCACCGGCGGCCAGGTGGCTTCCGACGACACCGGTTCCAAGCTTGAAAGCATGACCCTCGCCGAACTTGGCACCGCCAAGCGCGTTGTCATCGACAAAGAAAACACCACCGTTGTTGACGGCGCTGGCAAAGGCGACGACATCAAGGCCCGCGTGAAGCAGATTCGCGCCCAGATCGAAGACAGCTCCTCTGACTATGACCGCGAAAAGCTGCAGGAACGCCTCGCCAAGCTGGTGGGCGGCGTAGCCGTGGTTCATGTGGGCGCTGCCACCGAAGTGGAAATGAAGGAAAAGAAAGACCGCGTTGAAGACGCCCTCAATGCCACCCGCGCTGCCGTGGAAGAAGGTATTGTGCCTGGCGGCGGTACCGCCCTCATCCGCGTGGCCAAGGTCCTTTGCGACATCAAGCCCGCTGACGACGACGAACTGGCTGGCGTGAACATCATCCGCCGCGCCATTGAAGAACCCCTGCGCCAGATCGCCCACAATGCCGGCTTTGAAGGCTCCATTGTGGTTGAAAAAGTGCGCGACGGCAAAGATGGCTTCGGTTTCAACGCCGCTACCGGCGACTACGAAGACCTCATCAAGGCTGGCGTTATCGACCCCAAAAAGGTGACCCGTACAGCTCTGCAGAACGCCGCTTCCGTGGCCTCCCTGCTGCTGACCACCGAATGCGCCATTGCTGAAAAGCCCGAACCCAAGAAAGAAGCCGCCATGCCTGACATGGGCGGCATGGGTGGCATGGGCGGCATGGGCGGCATGTACTAAGCCAGCCCACAGCTTCTCAGCTTATAGAGTGATAAGGCCCCCGCTATGCGGGGGCCTTTTTGCAATAGAGGGACTCACTATGATCCGTTATGGCTTTGCCTGCAAAACCATCGGCTTGCCAAATGCCTTCCAGACCTGCCTTACCCTGGGGCGCGCCAGCCATGACAATTTGCTGGCCGCAAGCCGAACGAATTTGCGTGCCTTGGAAAGTGTGCTGCGTTATTGCCAGCAAGAGTCATTGGCCCTCATGCGCATTAGTTCTGATATTATTCCTCTGGCTTCACATGAAGCAGTACATTTTGACTGGCAGGCTGAGCTGAAATCCGAGCTTGCAGCGCTGGCCGATGCCGTGCGCCAAAGCGGCGTACGCCTTTCCATGCACCCGGGCCAGTACACAGTGCTCAATTCGCCTCACAGCGATGTGGTTCGCCGTGCTGTGGCCGACCTTGCTTTTCATGCTGACTTTCTTGAAGCCATACAAACCGGGCTTGATTCTCGCATTGTGTTGCACCTTGGTGGTGGCTACGGAGATAAAAAAAACTCATTGGAGAGGCTGCGCGCAAACCTTGCCGCTCTGCCCTTGTCTATCAGGCAACGGTTGGCGCTGGAAAACGACGAGCGCATCTATACCGTTGAAGACGCATTGAGTTTGTACGATGAATTTGCGTTGCCTGTCATTTTTGACGTTTTTCATCACGAATTGAATCCCCCAGACCACGGCGACATGTTGTATTGGCTCGATCAGGCCAAGCTGACATGGAGTACGCACAGCGGCAGACAGAAAATCCATTATTCGCAGCAACTGGCAAACGGCAGACCGGGTATGCACTCCCAGACCATCAGCATGAAGCCATTCATGCAGTTTCATGCCCTGCTCGGCACGCGTGATCTTGATGTCATGCTGGAGGTCAAGGACAAGAATCTTTCGGCCATCAAATGCGCCAATTTAACATGGCCCGGTCTTCCCCGGCGTAAGCTCACAGAAGAATGGGCGCGCTACAAATACTTTGTGCTGGAACGCTCACCTCAAGGCTATGCAGCGATACGCCAGTTACTCAAGAGCGATAGGCCGTCAGCCGAAGAGTTTTATGCAATTCTTGAGAATACCCACGCCTGCGATCTCGAACCGGGCAAGGCCAGAAATGCGGCAGAACATGTGTGGGGATATGTAAGCAAGGCGACCCCTCCCAAGGAGGCAGCCCGTATGCATAAAGACCTTGAAGAGCTTGGCTCAAGCCTTGCCCCGCTGGCCCGTATAAAGCGCCGTATACTGTCTCTGGCAGAAGCTCAGGGGCATGACTATCTTGTGAACAGTCTTTATTTTTATCTATAGTATTGCTATGGCCAAGCGCCCGCATGATTCTGCCAACGTGTGCTGCTGCATATCCGCGCAGACATGACCATATGAGTGCTTATTGCTCTCAATTGATGCCGTGTTTGATAAAATCCCGTTAGGCCGTAGGTACTGGAGCAGATTAACTTTGAAATGCATTACATTTCAAAGTTGTCATTCTGCCGAAAAATGCAATTTTCGGCAGAATCCATGCCGCGTGGCACATACCAGCCTGTCACAACAATATTTACATGCAAAAGAGCCCGGAACCAGTGGTTCCGGGCTCTTTCTTACATCTATTGAACGCCAGGTTTGCTAATCTTTCAGCAGGCGGGCTGCCTCAAGGGCTTTGGCCTGTTCCTCGAAGTTCTGGAAGCCAGCATGGTGCAGGGAATCCAACACAGTGTCGTCCCAGTTCCAAGTGGCGTAGATCACAGGCTTGTGGAAGGTAGAACGGAAGCTCTGCAGTTCAGCACGGTAGAAGTCTTCCTTGGGGGTATCAAGATGCTCGCGGAACTGTTCGTGCCGACGCTGCAACTCGCCTTCATACCATTCCTGAATATCCTGCGGGTTCTTGTACTTCTTGAGGATATGGCCGTAACCGGCCTTTTCCATAAGTCCCGCAAGACGCTGGTGGTGCTGCTGGCCAAGCCATTTGCCAAGATCCGAAGTGGGGATCTTTTCAGCTTCAACTGCAGCGATGTCAAACACGGTCTGATAGTACGTGTCAGGCACCACCGAGGCGGACGTAATGCCCGCAATGGCCACCAAACCGCGCAGAATCAAGCTGTTTGACACGCCCTGGCCGCAGAAGCCCACTTTCTTGCCGTACTTGAGCCCGGTGAAGATACTCACCAGTATGGCCCAGACAACAGCGGGATCTTCTTCGTCATAAATGTGCGCAAGGCGCGCATTATCGCGGTCAGTGGCAAGCACCATCTGGGTCATGTCGTTGGAGCCGATAGAGAACCCGTCAAACTCCGAAATGAACTGCTTGGCCAAAATGGCGTTGGAAGGCAGTTCAGACATGAGGATAATCTTGAGGCCGTCCTGGCCGCTCTTGAGCTTGTGCACCTGCTCAAGGTAGCTGCGCATGGAGCGGGCTTCTTCCAGAGTACGCACGAAGGGCAGCATCATACGCAGGTTGCTGCCGCCATATACGCCCCTAGCCAGCTTGAACGCCTCAATTTCCCAGTCATGAATGTTACGGGAAACACCACGATAACCAAGCATGGGGTTGTCTTCAAAGTGTTCGAAGAGGTTGCCGCCAAGCAGGTTGCGGTATTCGTTACTCTTGAAGTCAGTTGTGCGGTAAGTGATGGGCTTGCCGTAGAAGGCCATGGCAAAAAGAGCCAGGTTTTGGGCAAGAGTTTGCACATAGTGCTCTTTGCCGGTACGGAAGCCGCGTGCTTTAATCATGCTGCGGATTTTTTCCGTCAGATTGCGCACGTCGTCCATTTCTTTCTTCAGACCAGAACGCAGGCCCACTTCTTCACGCAGGTGAGCTATATTTGCCATAAGGCGCGTTACGCCCGGCAGGTTTTCAATACGCTTCACATGAGCGTCGACACTGGCCTCGATTTCGGCAATACGCTTGCCAGACTCGGGGTCGTTGCTGTTTTGCAGGGCAAGCTCATCATCATAACCCATGATGATGCGAACATGGTCAGCCAGATCGGGAGAAGTTTTAAGAACTTCAATACGACGTGAGGCCATTTCCATGTGCTGGTCAATTTTGTGTTCCAGCTCACGCATCTTGCGGTGCTGCAACAGCACGTCTTCAGCAGTAAGGTTATTGCCGCTATCAGCCAGGGCACCCAGCTCAGCAGCAAGGCCCGTGATTTCGCCAACGTGTTCGCGCAGGTTAAGATTGAAGACGATAAGCCCAACAGACATCTGTTCGCGCAACACCTTGGAAAGGCGGTCTTCAAGCTCCTTCAGCTTGGCATGTACCACGCCTTCAAGCTCGCCCTTGTCAAAGGCTTCCAGAGCTTGAGGATGGATGCTGATATTGCCCAGCATGAACTCAGCCCGCAAAAGGCCCACTTCAAACTGGTCAAAATTGCGCAAGCGGGAAAGAAAGAGCGCCTGGCCAACGTCGGCAAGCACAAGGCCAACCTTGGTCTTGGTGGCGGGCAGCTTGGCCACGTCCATTTCGCCGCCCACTTCGTGCAGGGGCAAAAGGCCGCGGTACACACGCCCACGCGTGCCGTCAACCGTGATCTCGGCACCATCCAGAGCGCGCAGTACATCCAGACGCTGAATACCGATAACGGCGGCAATGCCAAGTTCGCGCGAGGTAATGGCCGCGTGGCTCGTGTCGCCGCCAACGTCAGCCATAATGGCAGACGCCACACGCATACCCGGCACCATGTCCGGGTCGGTGCGTTCGGCTGCAAGCACATCGCCCTTGGATATCTTGTTCAGCTCCAGAGCCGAGCGCAAGAAACGCACCGTGCCCTGCCCTGCTCCGCGTGAAGCTCCGTTGCCTTCGACCAGCACTTCAGCTTCTGCCGCAGCCTTGGGATCGACCTCACGGCGGCGCATGAAGATGGTGGTGGGGTGCAGCTCCAGATCTTCGTTCCAGCGGGTTTCAGGCCGCGCCTGCACGAACCAGAGCTTGTCATTGGCGTCAATGCAGAATTCCGTATCCATGATCATGCCGTCGTAAGCCTTGCTTACGGCACGCACGCCCATGGCCACGCGCTCGGCCTGACTGAGCGAAAGCGCCCAGCGCAGAGCTTCAAGCTCGGGCACTTCCACTTCTTTGGTGCCGCCCCGTTCATCATAAATGATCTTCATGTCCTTGCAGCCCATCTGACGGATAACAACTTCGCCGCCATCGTCGCGCTGGAAGACATAAAGCTTGTCGGGCGTAACCTTGCCGCCAACCACAGCCTCACCAAGGCCGTAGCTGGCGTCAATGCTCACCAGATCCCGGCGGCTGGTGCCACGGCAACCGGTGGCAGTATCGGCAGAAAATGCCGTGCCGGAGATAACGGGATTAATCATCTGCATCATGCACACAGAAAGAGAAGTGTGCTCGATGGCCCATTCTTTTTTGGCTGTTTCAGCGATGGACTCGTCGCCTGTTTCTTCAGCCTTGGCCAGCGCGTCCAGAATGGCCTCACGGCGATAGGTCATGGAGCGCAAGTTGTAGGCAGATGAACAGTCCCAATGGTAGGCTTCAACAACCCTGTCTTCGCCCACCATGTTCAGGTAGGTATCCTGAAGACCAGCAAAAGCTTTTTTGCGGGAGTCTTCGCCAGCGGCGGAAGAACGCACCGCAACCGGGGTCATGTCGTCCGTGTTGTCCTGACAGATTTCACGATACGCCGCACGCACGGCCTCGTCGACTTCGGCAGGAACTTCAACGGAAAGAATAGCGGCCTGTACGATGACAGAGCGCTTGCGCAACTGGTCAATGCCCTCGGGAGACGTGGCAAAGCCTTCAACGATATTGTTGATAAAGGTGCGCAGCTTTGTGTGCGACTGCTCGCCTTCGGCCTTGGCAGCCTGATATATCTGCTTGCCGAGCTGGCGCACGAACTTTTGCAGAAAGTCCGGGTCCTGGTTAATTTCGGGGTCGTTCCAGTCAATGCGTCCGTATTCACGGTCCACAACACTGCGTACCACACGCCCGTTCACCTTGGTTTCATCAAGAAGCTGGTGAAAGGCCAGAGAAGAAATGGCGCGAAAATAAGGCGCCTGAATGCCTTCAATCTGGCTGATTAACGCCGTGTTATAGTTTTTACCACCAACAAGCAATTCCGCTTCGGGTCCAAGCTGCACAATGTCGGCGCCAGTAAGCACCAGTTTTTTCTGAATGGCTTCAGGGGTATTCCCCTTTGCTTTATTCTGCGCAGGTTTGGCGGCGGTACTCTTACCCATGTCTTCCTCCGGTTTGGGAAACAGAAGCATTGCAACCTAGGAAATTGTATATCGGCATCAGAAAACTGTCCACAAATTACCTTACCACGGAAGGTTATTTGGCTTTTACAGCAATTTTACTGATGAGCCGGCCCCTCAAGATTGCCGGCATTAGCGGATTTGGCTTCCGGAAGACAGTCTTTCGGAAGCCAAAAGGCGTCAATGTCGCGGGGTCTAGCAGACCCGTGAACCACAATAAGGGCAAAAGGTGATGTTTTCCATCGGGATGGGCTGACCGCAGGCTTCGTTGGCGCACACGCGGGGCACAGGGCCGAGTTCCACGATGAGCTCGCCTTCACGCACAGAAACCATCTGCTTGCTTTCTTTGAAGTCAGCGGTTTTCAGCACACGTTTGACCATGCCGTCCACGGGGGCAAGCACGGCCTTTTCCTGCTTCATGATGGACACGTTGAACAGTTCTTCCCCAGCCTTAACCACATCACCGGGGTGAACGTACATGACCCACAAGTCGCCATTGCTGGGCGCAGCCACATGATACTGGTTGGCCGGATCGGCCATCAAAGCACCCTTGGCAGCAGTGCCCACAGGCTGACGCACCTGCACTTCGCAGCTCATGAACTCAGAGTCCAGCACATAGCGGCAGATGGATATGCCAGCCTCATTGGGCGTTGATATGCTCAACAACTGCAAGTGATGCGGTTTGCCGCTGCTGTCGTTGAAATACAGGTCCTGACCCGCTTTCAGCCCCTCAAACCACACATGCAGGGGCAAGTTATTCGGGTCGCCAAACTTTGCCTTAAACTGAACGGTTTTAAGGGCGTCTGCCGGGTGGTTGAGATAGAGCACAAACTCTTCTTCATTGGGCTTGCGTTTGAGAATATCGGCGCAGGCCTTTTCTTCCGCAGCCAAGTTCACGTCAACCAGAGATTCCAGAGGCGAAGTCTCTATCCGGCTGGCAATGGCGTTCTTCCACTCCGCACCGAAGGCGCTCATGTAGACCCAGTCAGCAGGAAAGCCCAAAGGCAGCTTGCCGAACTTGCCGAGCAAAAGGTTGCGGAAGGCATCGTTGCAATCACGGTAGATGTGCAGGCGAGCCTTGCGCATTTCCTGCGACAGCTCTTCTTCAGGGGTGCGCGTCACTTCGGCGAGCACCTGAAGCAGATAGCGCACTTCGTCTTCGCCGCCACGCTTCCAGGCCCCGGTAACGGCCAGGAAAGCCGTGTTCCAGGTGATCTGGGAACCGGGCGTCACGTCATGATAACGCACAATCTGACGAGTGCTTTCAAGGAACTTGAGCATATAGGGCAACAGGTGAATGTAGCCCTGCTTCATGGCCCCTTCCTGCGAGGAAGAGGTGGCCCCGCCGGGCATGCCGTGCAGGGTGACGTCATAGTCTATCCCCTGGAAGTACGGCGCGCAGTAGCGGTCATAGTACGGCATGATCTGCTTGCACACGAAGTTGGCGTCGCGGATGGCGCCCTTGTCCAGGTGGCACTTGAGGCCAAGTTCGTCTTCGATGTAGGCCATGGTGGCCAGCACATCGCCCTGGCCGTACGAACGCACGGCTGATCCCAGACCCACATCTATAATATGGGTTCCGGCCTTGGCGGCTGCGCCGCAGGCGGGCACAAACAGTCCGTCGGTGTAATGGCGGTGATAGTGCAGTACCAGTTCAGGCCAGGCTTTGCGAATAGCTGTCACCAGTTCGGTCATGAAGCGCGGGGGGCATACCCCGGCCATGTCTTTAAGGCCCAGAATGATGTGGCGTGAAGCTTCTTTGGGGTCAACGCCCATAACGCTACCCACCATGCGCAGCATGCCTTCCGTAACGCCAAGGTAATGCTGCACATCAAAGCCCTTGGCCCAGGACATGGAGATGGCAGGCTGGAAGATGACGTCATTACGGCCAAGAACCACTTCGGCCATAGGACGCATATTTTCAACATGGTTCAGGAAGTCAAAGCAGCGGATGATCTGGTAGTGATCGCAGATCATTTCCCCGGTCTTGAGCATAAGATTGCGGGGCTGGGGCGTGTAACCAAGCACGTTGGTAGAGCGCACCAAGAGCTGCTTCATGGTCTTGGGGGCAAAGCGGTTCCATTCCTTCGCTTCAGTGAAGGGATAGGTCATGTTGGCAAGCATGGCCACATGGAAATGCGCGCCGCCGCCATTTTCTATGGAGAAGTACCCTACGTTATCCAGATACGGGCCAATAAGCCTGTCTTCGGCAAGACGGAAGCGGTTGCCGGAGTTGGACTGGGTGAAGTCGCGCGGCGTGGTGTCGGTAAAGTGCACCTGCCCTGAGTCACGAATGTAATCCAACGTAGCCAAGCGGTCGCCCTGCGGATAGGGCGAAGGCTGCTTGCGCTGCGCCGAGGTAATGGCGGGCAACACAGGCTCGAAGGGGCCAAGACATGGCGTGGTATCCGAGCGGTATTCGCCAAGCTGCACATAAGGGTTGTAGCCCTTGGCGGAAACTTCGGCCACAAGCTTGGACAGGCGCTCTCCCTCGGGAGCAAGGTCGGTATAGACCATAAGCTCCGGGTGGTCGGCAATGAAGTTGGTATTGATCTTGCCCTGACGGAACAGGGGATTCTTTATGACCTGACGGTAGAAAGGAATAGTCGTTTTGATGCCGCCGATCACATACTCGCTAAGCGCGCGCTCCATAATGCCCAGGGTCTTTTCCCAGTCATGCGCGTAGGAAATGAGCAGGGCTCCCGCAGAGTCATAGTTGGCGGGGAACTCGTAACCCGCGCTGATGTTGGAGTCCAGGCGCACGCCGGGGCCGCCGGGAGAAACATAGCGCGAAATCAGGCCAGAGTTGGGGGCGAAGTTGTCCTGCGGGTTTTCGCAGTTGATACGCACCTGCATGGCACAGTACGAGGGACGCAGGTTTTCTTCGCGGTAACGCAGTTCCGCACCAAAGGCCACGGCAATATGCTCTTCCACAAGGTCTATGCCATAACGGCATTCCGTGATGCCGTGCTCCACCTGAAGGCGTGTGTTGACCTCAATGAGGTACGGCGTTCCGTCAGGCGTGACCAGAAATTCCACCGTGGCAAGGCTGTGGTAGCCCACAGCGCGCACCAGACGGCGGGAATAATCCTTGAGGCGCTCACGCAAATTGCGTGAAAGGCCGGCCCAAGGCGAAGGAGTGATTTCAATGAGTTTCTGGTGGTTGCGCTGCACCGTGCAATCGCGTTCATCAAAAGCAAAGACATTGCCGTACATGTCGGCAATAACCTGAATTTCAATGTGGCGAACATCGGCAAGAAACTTTTCCACAAACAGGCGCGGGTTGCCAAAGGAAGCCTGAGCCATAGTGGAAGCTTTGAAAAAGGCGTCTTCCAGCTCTGCTTCATTATGGATGGCAAAAATGCCACGGCCACCGCCGCCGCCTTCAGCCTTGAGCATGATGGGCAGCCCCATCTCGCTGATGAGCTTTTTGGCCGTGGGCACGTCAACAGCGCCGTCAGAACCCGGAACCACCGGAATGCCGAGCTTGCGGGCAACTTCGCGCGCCTGCACCTTGTTGCCAAGCAGGTTCATTGCCTCGGCGGTAGCGCCAATAAAAGTAATGCCCGCTTCTTTGCAACGTGCGGGAAAGCGCGTGTCTTCAGAGGCAAATCCCCAGCCGGGGTGGATGCCTACAACGCCACGCTGTTTCGCCTTGGCAATAACACTGTCAATGTCCAGATATGCACGAGGTTCTGCACCTAGCAGGACCAACTCCTGAGCGGTGGATGCCGCCGGAGCGGTTTTATCCACATCGGTGGCAGTCATGGCTGCCACCGCGTCAAACCGTTCCCTAATGGAACGGCAGATGCGCCGGCCCGGGATACCCCGGTTGGCGACAAGTATTACCTTACCCCTCAAAAAATCCTGCACTTCCGAGAATGTCTTGTTGGCCATGCCTTTTAACCCTTTACTGCTGCTCTGCCGGTACGCAGAAGGCTCCCGCTGAAAAATTCCTCAAGCCGTCCGTTTTGGTTAAGACAAAGGCCGCCTGCCGGACCTAAGCCCGTCAGCCAGCCGCGCACAATGCGCCCATCGTCGCGCAGCTCCACATCTTTTCCACGCCATAGCAAAAAACCGTCGGCGTGCTTTTTCCACTGCCCGGAAAATGAGTGGCAGTGAATATATGCCGAATGCATGCGTATTACAAGCTGTTGCCATAAGGCTTCTGCTGTAGAAATATATCGCCCCTCCTCGGCTTTAAGCTGATCGCGCAAACAGGTTGCTTCCATTGCCGCGCCAGCCCGCAAAAGCTCTACTGGCGGGGAAAAATCCACATTGATGCCAATACCCGCCAGCAATATGCCGCCGCGCTCTTCAAGTAGAATGCCAGCCAGCTTTTTGGGCTGCCCATCTGCATCTTCAATTACGATGTCATTGGGCCACTTGAGCTGCACAGGCCACCCCAGCAGCCGCAAAGCTTCTGCCAGCAGGCACGCTGTGGCCGGAGCCGCTGCGGATCCGTCAAAGGGCGGAGTCATAGGCAATCTTATGGCCGCGTAAACATTACCAGGTGGCGAATACCAGTTGCGGCGCAACTGACCGCGTCCGGCAGTTTGTGCGGCACACTGCACGCTGTCCCACGGGGCCAACATATCGCGAGCGGCCATGTGCATGGCTGTATCAAGGCAGGAAGAAATATGGCCGAAACGCCAAACAACAGGGCCGGATGGATGCGGCTTTGGTGAAGGGCAAGCGCTTCCCTCATCTGGGTGGCTATGGCATACTGTGAACATGGAACTTTACCTCGTTGGCGGCGCGGTGCGCGATATGCTGCTGGGCCGCACGCCCACGGAACTGGATTTCGCCTTTGCTGGCGATCTGGAAAATTTTTTATCCCTTCACCCGGATGCCCGGCGCGTGGGCAAGAGTGTGCACGTTTGCCTCTGGCATGGACGGGAGTGCATGCCGTTTCGTGGAGCCGGACCAGAAGAAGACCTTAGGGCGCGCGACCTTACAATTAACGCCCTGGCGCTGGACAAAGCCGGAAAGCTGTATATGCATCCGCAGGCGGTCAACGACCTGCAACAGCGAATCCTGCGCCCGGCATCCCCCACAGCTTTTGCCGACGACCCTACGCGCATCTTCCGCCTGGCACGATTTGCCGCCTACTGGCCTGACTGGCGCATTGACAAAAGCGCCTTTGAACAGATGCGTGCCCTTTCCTATACGGAGCGCGCCACCCTGCCTGCCGAACGTGTTGGGCGCGAAGTTCTCAAGGCTTTGGCTGCCCCGGCCCCTGGCCGATTCTTTCGAGTGCTGGCACAAGGGCAAAGCCTTGCTCCCTGGTTCGCTGAACTGGAAAAAGCAGACAGCATTCCGGCAGGCCCTCGGCAATGGCATAGTAACTCGGTTTTGGGGCACAGCCTGCGTATCATGGATACTGTGGCCGGTGATTCATTGGCGGTCTGGATGGCCTTGTGCCACGACCTGGGAAAAATTTTAACGGATCCTGCCCTGCTGCCCCACCACTACGGCCATGAAAAAGGCGGGATAGCCCTGAGCCTGGAACTGGCCCGCCGCCTTCGCCTGTCGACCCGGTTCGCCAAAGCAGGAGTGCTTGCCGCTTCGGAGCATATGAAGGGCGGCATGTATACGACCCTTCGCCCCGGAACCCGGCGCGACCTTCTTTGGCGGGTACACACAGCGGGCTTTGATCAGGCTTTCTGGCGGCTGGTTGATGCAGACAGCGGTAGCCCCATCAGTTCCACGGCCCTGGCGCACTTGGCTGTACTTCTTGACGTACGGCTGCCCAAGGACTGGCACAACAAGGGTGAAGCTTCAGCCAGAAAACTACGGGAACTGCATTGTCAGGCTTTAGCAAGACAATGACGGGTTCTACGCTTCTTCACCACACAGCGCGGCCCAGGCTGCATCCATGAACTGTTCGCAAAGATCATCCATAACCGGGCTGTGATCCAGCCCGCACAAATGCCCCATGCCGTGAGCCAAAAGACGAATGGCGTGTTCTGACGGATCCTGCCCGTACAAGAGGCATTCGCGCTGTAACGTATCCAATGAGAGCAGCAAGACGCCAGGGGCGTCAGTTCCACCAGGAAAAGAAAGAATGTTGGTCGGCCCCGCACAATCAAGATGCCGGGCGTTGGCCTTTGCAACAGCGGCGTCATCCAGCAAAAAAAGCTCCACCGCTATGGGGGCGTGAACGCCGTAATCACTGGAATCTGTAGGCACATCAAGCATCGCGTCAAGTGCGGCACGCATCTGTCGCCAGTGCAAAGGGGCTAAAGCGCTCCCTTTTGGATAATGGCGAAAGACAGTAACCCGCCCCTTATTATTACTGCGGGACCGGGACGGTGGAGGCGACATCACTGTGCGCCATCACCCGAAGGTTTTTGCTGTGTGCCTTGTTTCGCCTGACCGCCTTGCCCCTCTGCCCCGTTCACAAGGCCAGAGTTATCAGCATTGCCCCCTTGCCCAACGACACCTTTGCCGGAAGCAGCATGCTCTGTGGCAGCATTGGCCATTTTGCCTGTTGCCGCCACATCTTTCGTTGCGGATTGAGCAGCCGCAGGCGCAGCCGGGGTTGCCACCTGCGCGGCAGCAGCCTTGGCTTCTCCCTTTGCTTCCTGCCGGACGCTGCCCTTGGCATCCTTGGCTTCGGGCTTGACCTCTGCCTTGCCCACAACCTTGGCTACATCGCGAATTTTGGCGTCAGGATAGGCAATACGCTGATGAAAAATACCCGTAAGAATGCGCTGGAAATTTTCACTGAGGTAGTGCAGATCCTTGAACGTCAGCTCAGACTCGTCCAACTGCCCTTCAGAAAAAATCCCTTTGATAATAGCGTCAATATGGCTCTTGATTCGCGCCGGGGTAGGTTCAGCAAGCGTGCGGCTTGATGCCTCAACCGAGTCAGCCAGCATAAGTATGGCGGCTTCCTTGGTCTGGGGGCGCGGCCCCACGTAGCTGTAGTCAGACTCTCTGGGCTTTTCACCCATATCAATGGCTTTCTGGTAGAAAAAGCGAATAAGGCGCGTGCCGTGGTGCTGCCCGATAATATCCGCAATGTCCTGTCCCAGTTTATAGCGCTCTGCCAGCTCCGTGCCTTTTTTGACATGGGACAGAAGAATGAGTGCGCTCATGGACGGCGCAAGCTTGTCGTGCTTATTGGGCCCGCCAAACTGATTTTCAATAAAATATTCTGGGTAGGACAGTTTGCCAACGTCATGATACAGGGCCGCCACCTTGCACAACAGGCTGTTGGCTCCAATGGCCTTGGCTCCGGCCTCCACCATGTTGGATACCACCAATGAGTGGTGGTAGGTGCCGGGCACTGTGACCATGAGTTCCTGCATCAGAGGCTGTTCAAGACTCATGAGCTCCATCAGCCGGAAGCGTGTGCTGTAGCCAAAGCTCAACTCAAGCACGGGGCTGACCGCAAAAAGCAAAATAAGCGAAAGCAGGCTGTTGATGGCCACAGCTGCCAGCTGCATGGGGAGCTCGCCAGGAGCAGTCTGCGACAACAGCGCGGTGCCAAACCATATGAGCACCTGCCCAATGGTCAGCGGAACAATACTCCACACCACGTCCTGACGGCTTTGGGCATTGGTCACAAGCCATGTGGCCAGCATGCCGCCAAGGAATTGATACAGGAAGAAATAAAAATCTTCCTGAAACATGAGCATTACGAAAAATGACAGCAGCAGCCCCATAGTGCAGTAGCGCCGGGCCGCAAAGATCATGGCCACCAGCCCCACGGCTCCTGCAACAGGAAAGCCAAGGCTCAGTGTATTAAGAAAAGTCACGCTGTCCACGCGCAAACCAAGCACATAGACTATTTTGGCCCCAACGCTGAAAAGCATGAGCAGCAGCGATATGAGCAGCATATCCTTGCAACGCAAGGGCGTACCGGGCTTGCCGCTGGGAGCGACAAAAAAGCCCACGCTCAGGAGCAGGGAGCAAATAAAGGCTCCCATTGCAGCGGCCCAGTGCATGGGGTCTGAGGAGGATTTGTAAAGAGTTTGAAGCTTTATTTGCTGTTCGCGGCTTACCCGCTCGCCCTTACGCAGCAGCAGCTCGCCCTTGAGTATCTGGTAGTATACCGGCTCCACCATACTCATAACTGCATTGCCGCGCCTTTGCGTGGCCTCGCGGTTAAGCGTAAGCGAGGCGGGCACGGTTGCTGAAAGCAGAATATTAATGGCTCGGCGTGACTGTGGATTCAGGGTAGGAACCTGCCGCACAAGAGAAGACACTTCCGCCAGAAACGATTGGAGGTCAGGCAGATTCGTCACTTCTGGACGCAAAATTTCCGTATTGTTGTCCAGATTGCGTATAATAACGCCACTGCGTCCGACTCTGGCCGAGCGGATATCGCCCACCAGCCCTTCGGCCATATGTTCCCGAATACTGGGCAGCAGAGTTTTTAGAAGGTAGGCCTGCACTTCAGGATGCGCCAGTTCAGGCAGCACTTCATCAGCTACAGGAGGCGTCAGCTCGTCGGCAAGTCTTTGCAGGGGGCCTTCCTGCAACTTGTAGTCTACCCCATTGTTCAGACTGCGCAAAATTTCAACAATACGGTTCTGAAAGGCCGCATAGGGTTCCAGACTCAGATCATATACCGGGGGCTGCAAAAGCAGCACTTGCTTGCGCCGTGCCTTGGTGGCCTGAGTGTCTTCCACCAAAATGTCACGGTCGGAAATAACGTCAGAATCCGCAATTTGCCCGGCCACATATATTCTGGGTACTACCTCAAAATTGGCCCCAGCCAGTAGCGACAGGGCAAAAAAAGTAATGATGAGGGCAGTAAGCCCCCAGCCGCAATGGTGCCGAGCCCTCAGCGCGTGGATGAGGGCCAGGAAGCTAGCGGGCCGTGCCGTCTTTTTCTGC
The DNA here is from genome assembly GCF_014202345.1 of Desulfovibrio intestinalis. Taxonomy (NCBI): domain Bacteria; kingdom Pseudomonadati; phylum Thermodesulfobacteriota; class Desulfovibrionia; order Desulfovibrionales; family Desulfovibrionaceae; genus Desulfovibrio; species Desulfovibrio intestinalis. The sequence continues at coordinate 475,756 of NZ_JACHGO010000002.1, read as the reverse complement.
ATTATCATAAGCGTTTACTATGGCTCCGACCAGGGGATGGCGCACAACGTCCGCTTTGCTGAAGCGGTGTACAGCCAAACCAGGCACATCAGGAAGAATATTCAGCGCGTGAATAAGGCCCGACCGAGGGCGCTGGCCGCCGGGCTGCATTGGCAGGTCAATCTGCGTGGTATCGCCTGTGACCACCATGCGCGAACCGAATCCCATTCGTGTTAGAAACATTTTCATCTGTTCCTGAGTGGTATTCTGTGCTTCATCTAAAATAATAAAGGCGTCATTGAGAGTACGACCTCGCATAAAAGCAAGGGGCGCTACTTCAATGGAGCCTACCTCCATCATGGAAGCCACCTTGGGCTGAGGCATCATATCATGCAGCGCGTCATACAGAGGACGGAGGTAGGGATTAACCTTCTCCGCCAGGTCGCCGGGCAAAAAGCCCAGGCGCTCTCCCGCTTCCACAGCTGGACGCGTCAGAACAATGCGCTTGACCTTGTGCTGCTGAAACATCGACAACGCCATAGCCACAGCAAGATAGGTCTTGCCCGTGCCAGCAGGCCCAGCCGCGAACACCAGTTCATGACGCCGCAAGAGATCGAGGTAGGTACGCTGGGCCACATTGCGTGCTGTGACCGTTTTGCGGGGGGTATTAACAAAAACAGCATCACGAAAAATCTGGGCCAAACTCAGCCCCGGATCACCCCTGAGCATCTCGTAAGCCCGGGTAAAATCCTGCTGACTCAGCGCAAGTCCGCCTCGCAGCAAATCATAAAGCTGCACAAAAACGTTGCACAAGACCTGACGCACATCAGCGTCGGGCGATTCAATATAAATGCTGGCCCCTCGGCTGGTGATTTGCGCGCCGCTGGCAAGAGCCAACAGGTCAAGATGCGCGTTGTGAGGCCCAAACAGCTGATTTGCCAGGGTGGGATCGTCAAATTCAACGGTTTCATACATTGAAGATCTTACTGCCATGCTCGCTCTCTAGCCTATTTTAATTGGGCTGTCCATCATTGGGCTCAACCACACAGACAGTCTTTCCGCCCGCTTTTTTCCAGCCGCGTGCTGCCAAACAAACCGTGAAAAAATCACCAAAACTATTTTCTGGTCTACATTTTGCATAATTTAGGCTCAGATATTTCAGGGAATTTTTTTCCGGGAGGAATCATGAGCATATCCAGCGTCAACAGCTATAGCACAGCCATGCTGCAGTGGCAGGGTCAGCAGTTGAAAAGCACGGGAACTGGCAGTTCCTCCGGCACCTCCAGCAGTTCCTCCAACAGCCTGAGCAGTCTTTTTAGCTCCACAGGCTCTATGACCAATCAGCTTTCCAGCATGGTTGAACTGACCAAATACGCTATGGAGTCCATGGGGCTTTCCAGCAATAGCCGCGTCACGTTCAGCCAGATCACCAAATATCGCGAACAGCTGCTTTCCAGTTTTAACGACAGTGTCAAAAACGGCCTCGCCAGTGTTGGCATCAGCAAGCCCGAAGACATCACCTTTACATTGGACAAGGACGGCAAACTGGCCGCCTCCAGTTCCAATGCCGCTGACCAGAAAGCCGCCCAGACATGGCTTGATTCCAACACCACCATTGGCAAGGAACTGCGTTCAACTCTCACAAACGCCGGCGTTGACGCAAGCACCTCTGTGAGCATGAAAGTCAGCAGCACGGGCAAGCTCACAGTGGTCAATACAGCCCAGGCAGCCATACAAAGCGGGCTCGATTCCAGTAGCGACCTGAGCACAAAGCTGCGCACCGCCCTCGGAGAAATGGGAGTGGATTTGAGCACCCCCATTAATTTTACGCTTAACAGTGACGGGCAGCTTGTTGTCAGTGATGAGAACAAGCAGGCGGATGCTGTTAACGCGTGGCTGGCAGAAAATCCTGATCTGGCCAACGCCCTTTCGACCCAGATTAAAAAGCAGAACGTTGAGGCCTCTACCGTGAGCCTCAGACTGGGCGCATCGGGCAACGTGCAGGCCACGGTCAACAACAAGGAACTGACAGACGCTCAGGCCGCGCTCAACAGCAGCACGCTGGGATCTACGATCAGCAGCGGCCTGAGTAACCTGAGCATTGATCCCGATGTGAAATTCACGCTCCAGGTCAATACAGATGGCAGCGTTACCGTCATCAGCGACAGTGCCGACAAGTCCAAGATACAACAATTTTTCGACGAAAACCCTTCACTCGTCAAGCAATATAAGCAAGTTGAAGCCCTTTCTGGCCTTGATGACGCGCGCAAGGCCATGCAAGTATCCCCATCGGATATGCGCAAACGCATCCAGGTAGAGTCTATGGCGGCATGGTGGTCAGGTTCTGGCAACGCGAATTCGTACTTTGGCAATTACTCAAATGGCAAAATGGATCTTCTGGCTGGCCTGAATCTCAACGTCTGAAATACTTCACAGCTCCGCATTAAGCCGACTATCAGCGCCAGACCAAAAGTCTGGCGCTTTTCTGTGCGCATACGGTCCGGTCATTTCAAATCCATAGCGTTCTGCTTCGTCTTTACAGCACTTCTGCAACCTTTAGCAGTATTTCCATAACTTGTTGACAAGGAGTTCATTATTTATAAAACTAGTTGGGTTATAAGGGGCGATAATACATATTTCATGCCAACCCGTTGGCACCCTTCATACGCGGCAGCCTGCGGCCCACCCCCCGGACAAGCAGTCAAGCAATAGAGCCATTTGGCATCACGCAACTCAAATGCGTGCTGCTGGCAGAGGTATACTTTTTTCAGAATACCTTTGTTGCTGACCTGAAAACCGGCAGCCCTCTATAGGTAATCCCCGCCAGCATTCGGAAGTCGTTCCGACGCTGACGGTTTACATCGGTTAAGGACCACAACTTTTCCCGCAAGGGATTTTGGGGACGTTTATCGAACCAATCCAAAGTTTGCTCCCAAGCAATGCACCTTTTAGGAGGAAACCATGACCCTGAAAAAAACCCTTTTGTCCGCACTGGCTGGCCTGCTGCTGCTTACCGCCACCCACTCTGCCGTCCAGGCTGAAGAGCTGACCGGTACCCTGAAAAAAATCAAGGAAACCGGCGTAATTGTTGTAGGGCATCGCGAATCCTCCGTACCTTTTTCTTACTATGACTTGCAGCAAAACGTCATTGGCTACGCGCAAGACTACTCCGACAAAATTGTTGAAGCTGTGAAAAAACAGCTCAACATGCCCGACCTGAAGGTTCGCTTTGTGCCTGTCACTTCGCAGAATCGCATTCCCCTGCTCCAGAACGGCACCTATGACTTCGAGTGTGGTTCGACCACCAACAACCTTGACCGTCAGCAGCAGGTGGACTTCTCCAACACATTTTTTGTGGTCGGCACACGTCTGCTCACGCATAAAGATTCGGGCATCAAAGACTTTGATGACCTCAAGGGCAAGAACGTGGCGGTCACTGCTGGCACCACCTCCGAAATGCTGCTGAACAAGATGAATGACGAGAAAAAGCTTGGCGTCAGCATCATCAGTGTAAAAGACCATGGCGATGCCTTCCGCACGGTGGAATCGGGCCGCGCTGTAGCTTTCTTTATTGATGACGCCCTGCTGGCTGGCGAACGCGCCAAGGCCAAAAAACCCGCTGAATGGGTTATCGTGGGCACCCCCCAGAGCTTTGAAGCCTATGGCTGCATGGTGCGCAAGGGCGACGCCCCCTTCAAAAAGCTTGTGGACGGCACCATTGCCGACCTGCAGCTGAACGGCGAGGCCGAAAAATCCTACACGCGCTGGTTCAAGCAGCCTATTCCTCCCAAGGGCATGAACATGAACTTTGACATGTCCGATGAAATGAAGAACCTTTTCAAGGCCCCCAACGATAAGGCCCTGAATTAGTCTTTTTGCTTTGCTTTATCATGCGAAGCGCCAGCAGAGCCACTCGCTGGCGCTTCGCCGTCAGACGGCCCACACACGACGAGGCATAATGAATCACGCTTTATCTTTATGGATGGAATTTTCTGATGCAGGCTAACTGGAACTGGGGCATTTTTTTTGAACAAGCGCCGTTCGGAAACGTCACCTACCTCAACTGGTTGATTGACGGTTTTCTCACTACAGCGGCTCTTTTTATCTGTGCCTGGATTGTAGCCTTCATAATAGGCTCGTTTTTTGGAATACTACGCACCTTGCCCAACAAGTTTCTTCGAGGCGTTGGTGCTACTTATGTTGCTATTTTTCGTAATATCCCCCTGATCGTCCAGTTTTTTATCTGGTATCTGGCTGCCCCCGACCTGCTGCCGCGCGATCTTAGCGTGTGGTTCAAGGCTGAACTGAATCCCAACGCGCAATTTTTCATACTTTCTACCTGTGCCTTGGGTCTGTTCACGGGCGCGCGAGTCTGTGAGCAGGTACGTTCAGGCATTTTGGCCCTTTCGCGCGGGCAACGCTATGCAGCTCTTGCTCTGGGCCTCACACTGCCCCAGACGTATTTTCATGTACTGCTTCCCAATGCCTATCGCATTATCGTTCCCCCACTGACCTCAGAAATGCTCAACATGGTCAAGAATACGGCAGTGGCCTCCACAATCGGACTTGTGGAGCTGACCTCGCAGGCAAACCGCCTGTTGGAATTCTCGGGCTTTGCCTACGAATCCTTTATTGCCGTTACCATGGCCTACGTGTTTCTGAACTTTGTCGTCATGCGCATTATGAAAGTGCTTGAAAAGAAAATGCGGCTTCCCTCCACAGGCATTGGAGGCAAAAATGTTTGATTTCGACTGGAGTATAATTGAGCAAAGCCTGCCCCTGCTGAGTCAGGGCATTATGGTAACGCTCAAGATAACGCTCACTTCCATTGTGTTGGGCATGGTGATCGGTACCCTTCTGGCCGTGGCGCGCATATCCATATATGCACCTTTGCGCTGGCTTTCGGCTGCTTACGTTAACTGCTTCCGCTCTGTTCCTTTGGTGATGGTGCTGCTGTGGTTCTACCTTATCGTGCCGCAATTTTTGACAAAATTTCTCAATCTTTCTCCCCTGACAGACATTCGTCTTGTTTCTGCAATGGTGGCCTTTACCGCATTTGAAGCCGCCTATTACGCCGAAATCATTCGCGCGGGCATGAACAGCGTATCCAAGGGACAAAATTATGCTGCGCTTGCCCTTGGCATGACAAAATCGCAGACACTTATTTATGTTATCCTGCCGCAGGCTTTTCGCGTTATGACGCCCCTGCTGCTGACACAGGGCGTGATTCTGTTTCAGGATACGGCCCTTGTGTATATCATAGGCCTTGCGGATTTCTTCCGCACAGCCACCAACATTGGCAAGACCACCGGCTATGAAATAGAAATGGTGCTCTTTGCGGGCGCCGGCTACTTTGTGGTCTGCTTCTGCGTTTCTCTGGCCGTAACCGTGGTAAAAAAGAGACTTAAGCTATGAGCACTCCTACCGAAGAAGCAATGATTGTTCTGAACAACGTATCCAAGTGGTACGGTGACTTTAACGTACTGCGCGACTGCACCACCAGCATACATAAAGGCGAAGTTGTGGTTGTTTGCGGCCCTTCCGGGTCGGGCAAATCAACGCTTATCAAGACCGTCAACGGTCTTGAACCAATACAGAGCGGTCAGATATTCGTTAACGGCACTGAAGTGACCAGCAAGCGCACCAACCTTGCAACCCTTCGCAGCCGCGTCGGCATGGTTTTTCAGCATTTTGAACTTTTCCCGCACCTGAACATTATTCACAACCTGATTCTGGCGCAGGAAAAAGTACTCAAAAGAAATCATGAAGAAGCCAGAGAAAAGGCCCTTGCCCTGTTAAGCCGGGTAGGCCTTGACCAGCATACGGAAAAATATCCTTCGCAGCTTTCTGGTGGTCAGCAGCAGCGTGTGGCCATTGCCCGCGCACTGTGCATGGACCCCGTGGCAATGCTTTTTGACGAACCCACTTCTGCCCTTGATCCTGAAATGATCAACGAAGTGCTGGATGTTATGGTCGAGCTTGCTTACGAAGGCATGACGATGATGGTGGTCACTCACGAAATGGGCTTTGCCCGCAAGGTGGCTCATCGTGTGCTGTTTATGGAAGAAGGCCTTATTCTTGAAGACACGCCCAAGGAACAGTTCTTTGACAGTCCGCAGACGCAGCGTGCCAAGGATTTTCTTGCCAGCATCATCTCGCATTAGTATTGCAGCCTGACGCAGGCCGTTCAACGGCAGCAGAATAAAATCATTAAGGAAGCACTGATTAAAGAGCCTTCTGGAAACGCGCAGTTATTTTTTTTGGCAAGGCGCGACCTTTTTTTGAAGCAGGAGTGGACTCTTCCGTCCTCAACCGTTTCAAAAAAATGAAGCAACACAGCCAAACGGAATAAATCAGCGTTTCCCTAAGTATAACATGCAATAAGGCCGCCCCAAGGGGCGGCCTTTTCTACATACGGCGTATTGTTGCAAACGATTAAACCGCTCCAGGCTTGCGCGCCTGAGGGTTCAGGCAATTCTGAGGCAGTCTGCCGTCAAGAGCGTCAAATATTTTTTGCGCAGAGGATTCGCCCATGTCCACATGTGAGTCAATGGTGGCAACGCCACGATGCGGGGTCATGAGCACGTTGTTCATGGTTCGCAAGGCAGGATGTGCATGGGGTTCGTGCTCAAAAACGTCCAGCCCTGCTCCGGCAATGCGTCCTTCCTTCAAGGCAACGACCAGCGCTTCTTCATCCACTACCGGGCCACGCGCAGTGTTGATCAAAATGGCGTGAGGCCGCATAAGTGCGAATTCTGCCGTGCTGATGTAGTGCCGCGTATCTTCGGTCAACGGAATATGCAGACTCACAAAATCCGATGAAGCCAGCAGTTCTTCCTTACTCATGTACTGTGCGCCCGTGGCGGCTTCAAAAGCTTCGTTTCTGCGACGCCCGGTATAGCTGAGGCGCATGCCGAAGCCCTGCGCACGCTTGGCCACCGCAAGGGCAATGCGCCCACTGCCTACGATGCCCAGTGTCTTACCGCTCACACGCAGGCCCATATGTATTGTGACGCCCCACGGGGTCTCATCATTGCGCACAGTCAGGTCACAATCGTGCAGCTTGCGGGCCACGCCAAGTATGAGCGCCCAGGCAAGATCCGCAGTATCCGTTGTGACAGAGTCTGGATTGTGCGTCACCCAGATGCCGAGGCGGGTTGCTTCTTCAACAGGAATATGATCGTAGCCGACGCCATAGCTGGAAATAATTTTGCAGGTGGGAGCAAGCGCTTCCATAACAGCGGGGCTCAAATGCAGCAGAGTTGCCACAACGGCATCCGCGCCGCGTACAGCCTCAACCAGAGCAGCTTCAGACAGGCCTTCAGACGGTCCCACATCAACCTGGCAACGCGAACGCAAAAGATCCAGAGCTTCAGGCAACACACTACGGGTTACATATACACGGGGCTTGGTCATAAATTCTCCATTCGAAGAGGAAAAGGAAGGAGGAAGATGCTTACAGCATCTTCAGACGAGAAGCTTGCATTGCGGCAAGCTGAAAGCCTATTCAGGGTAGTTTACTATTGAGAACATATTTTCTCATTTCAAAGCGTTTTCACGTTGAACATACTCTGGCGTCTGCTCACACAGCCGGAACAATTTCAACCGCCATCAGCTCGTCGACATAAGCGATAAGCGCTGATTGTGGTGACAACAGCGCCAGCCAACTGCTTTTGTGGAGCTGATGGCATATATTTATAGCGTAATTGTGGACAGGAGTGCGTCTTTGATGTGACCTGCGAGTAAAATAATGCAAAAATTCTTGGCCAATATTGACGAGAACGCCTCTCCAGCTATTTTTTTGTAAAAGTTTTCCTTTTATTCCGCATGTGTATCATAAGGATACACTCTCATCATAAAAGGTTTGTTCTTCTGGATATGGCAGGGCACTCATCTCGTAACGACACAGGCTAGAGAGTACACCCCATAAGCGGCTTTGCACTCAACGCTTCCATATCTGCCAGCATTTTGTTTTTCAGGGCTGTTGCCCTTTCTGTTTCCAGCATAACCATGTCTACTTGGCGCGTATGGATGAGCAAATACCCCAGTAGGCGTGTTTTCATCAGCGTTTCCGGCGCGCTGTAGCCTTCAGCCACTGCAAAAACCGAGTCGTCCTTCACATCCGCACGAAAACCATGCTGCTCAAGCAAGTCTGCCACCATACGGGCTCGCAGCTGACGGCGCTTGCGGTCAGCCGCTCCGCCCTTGAACTGAAAGTTCACAAAATTTTCGTGGCTTTTTTCGCCAGCGAGGCTTTCCACAGTACAGAAATGATACCCGTACCGGGCCTGCAATATCATATAATTGTCAGAGATAAGAAAGAAGTTTTTGTTGGCCATAGCGTTGGGTGCTGTGCTTTCAAGCTCAGGCCGCATGGTGCTTTCAAGCATCACAGTCATAAATCCGGACGCGCTGGCCGCTGGCGGCCCAGCCCAGGGTACGGCCACCATACCGTCCCACAAGGCAAGCATGGGCGCACTGGCAATGACCTCCAGATCCACCACAGGACCTGACACACGATGCCGAAAACCGCCCCCCATATCCACGACCCAGTATTGCAGTTTGACTCCGGCCTTCAGCTGCTTGCCCATGCGCCTGCTGGCGTCGGCGTCTTCCTCTTCAAACATGAGGCGAACTGATTTTTCATGGCAGAAACGGGTGATGTCGTGCAAGGTACGGCAATGGTCGGGGGCGAATTCTGGTGCGTCGGGGTCCAGCAGATTGAGGGGCACCATAAGCTGGCTTAGAGCCTGCAAGCGCTGATGCACTGGGCTACCCTCCATAAGATTGGGCGGCTCGGCTTCAATGGACACCAATTGCGGCTGTCGCCCGGCAAAAACAGCGCACCGCCTCGCGTCCAGCGTGGCTTCATCAGCCTTATCTAACAGCAAGCAGGCATCGGGCAAACTGAAAACAGCCGGAAGCCGATATTCCCGCGCCACTGACGCCAGATGGCCCGCCATGCCCCCAGTTTCGCTCACAAGCCCTGCCGCGCGCGAGAGTAGCGGCGCCCACCGGGGCAAGGCGCGCTCTACAACCAGAATGCCGCCCTTGGGAAAAGAAAGCATGTCGGCTTCCTTACGCGCCACAAAAACTGGCCCCATGCCCACGCCGGGGCTTACGGCAACGCCGCCTGCCGCCAGCACTTTGAGCCCTTGCGGCAGATCTTCAAGCGCAAAGGCTTCGCTTCCCTCTTCTCCGGGTCGCTGATGATCAGTATGACTTTGCTCTGTAGCTGAATCTGCCGCGTGCAAAGGACGGCTCTGCAAAACCACAATACGGCCATCTTCCGCATCCAGAGCCCACTCCACATCCTGTGGCTCGGTATAGTAGGTCTCAAGCGCAATGGCTACTTTGGCAAGTTCAGCGGCCTGTTTGTCTGTAAGACTGGGCGGCGTTCCCTCAGGCCCAGCCAGACGCTTGCGAATAAGCTCAGGAGGAATTTTGCGGCTGAAAATAAATACGTCAGGGGTAACAGCGCCATCCACAACAGCCTGCGGCAACCCGGAAACAGCGTTGAGAAGAATTTGCTCACGCCCGCGACTGGCGGCGACGGGATCTCGACTGTAGGCCACTCCCCCGGCAGCAGCGGGCACCATAGCCAGCACCCCGACACACATGGGGGCAGCATCGTCGGGAATGCCGTGTTGGTATCGGTAGCTCATGGCCGTCACCGCATACTTGCTGGCGATGATTTCTTTCCACACTTCACAGGCTTCTTCAGGCGGCACGTTAAGTTCCGACCTGTACTGCCCCGCAAAACTGACGCCAAGGGAATCCTCGCCCACAGCACTGCTGCGCAGGGCCAGCTTGAGCCCGGGGCCAGCCTTGGCACGCATGTTTTCTACAGCTTCCGTAATGGCTTCTTCAAGCTCTGGCGGCAACGGAGCCATCAGCACGGCTTTTTGCAAAGCGGCCGCAAGGCTGAAGACCTGATCCAGGCTCTGCATATCCGTGGCTTGAATGCGCCGGTTCAGCTCCTGCTGCAGACCATTATACTCCATAAACCGATAATAGGCGCTGACGGTCACGGCAAAGCCATCCGGCACGGTGAGGCCGGCATTGGCGGCAACCTCGCCAAGGTTGGCCATCTTGCCGCCAACAAGGGTGAGATCGCTCAGATCAATCTGATCGAGGTGCAGAATAAGCGGGCCATCCAGATGGGGCAATTCTTCCAGCAGGATCTCCATTTCGGCCCGAATGCGGTCGAAAGATTCCTGCAAGGCGGCATAGCTATTGTCGGACAGGGCGTTCAGGTCACGCACCATCTGAAAAACCGCAGTAACTGCGCGTGTGCTGACGGCATGCACATAGTCCATACCAAAGGGTTTGGCGCCAGAGAGGCGGTCTTCCACCTCACTCATCGCCTCAAGGGCACGCTTATTGGCAGAGAGCAGGCGGCGAAACCGCGCGCAACGTTCACGCAGCCGAACCTTCAGCTCCTCTTCAAGGGCCAGTTCTGCCGGGTCGGGCTCCGAGGGCTGCTCTCGCCCCAGCAAGCGTTGCAAGTACTTGAGCAGAGCCATCTTACACAGCGGAGCGAACCGCTTCCTCCATCTTGATGATGAGTTCACTGATGGCTACAGGCTTGAGCATGTAGTCATATGCGCCAAGATCAAGCCCTTCAACGGCTACCCCCATACAGGCATGCCCAGTCAGCAGGATGACTGGCAACCTAGGGGCTTTTTGCTTCATGTGGCGCAGCGTTTCAAGACCGTCCATGCCCGGCATGCGCACGTCCATGATGACAATATTGAAAGGCTCGGCACCCGAGTCCACAGCCTGACTCACCAGCTCAAGAGCCGTTTGCCCGTCTGGCGCAGTAACAACTTCCATTCCACGCCGGGCAAGGCGCTTCTGCATCAGTTCAAGAAATTCCAGTTCATCATCAACAAACAATGCGCGCATGGGGCCTCCTCGGTTACAGGCAGTGCCGCGGCCTTGCCGGGCAGGTTGCCGATGCGTTGTTTTGCCGCCAGTAAGCTTTGAGGTCAACGGTCTTTCATGGATCGAGCCGGGTTCGCAGCGTCAAATGCGTCTCGTGGTCAAAAAGTCTGTTCTCTGGAGCAGATTACCTTTGAAATACTCACATTCCCCAATTGTCACTCATTCCAAAATACAATTTTGGCTGAATTCACACCGCCTGCGGCGCACTGCATCTCGTGCAGGTTTAGAGCACTTTAATCTTTTCACGGGTAAAATGCCCTTGGCCTTTCAAGAATCTGATGCAGGTCTGCGCGCCCGGTTGACGCGCAATTGGTTGAAAGAAAAATTCCGTTTCTACCCAAAAGCCATAAATCATTTTACAGCTACCTGGGCTCCAACCCGTCGTCTGGCGGCAGTTGCGGCGGTTCGGCAGGCAGGGTGACGCTGAATGTGGTGCCCTGCCCAAGCTGGCTCTGCACCTCAATGCGGCCGCCCAACTTTTCAAGTATGGTATAGCAGATAGCCAAACCAAGCCCGGTGCCTTCCCCAACTTTCTTGGTAGTAAAGAAAGGGTCAAAAATACGGCTCATAGTTTCCTGATCCATACCGGGACCAGTATCGGTGAATAGTACGCGAACGCCCTTCTTCCAGGCAAGTGTGCGAATGGTCAAAGAACCGTTTTTGCCGATGGCGTCGATAGCATTGTCGATAATATTGATAAATATTTGCTCGAGTTGCGCTGGATCAGACAAAATGACCGGAGTATGGGGATCATATTCTCTAGTAATAGAAATATTGCGGTTGGTAGCCTCTGTCTTGAGCATTTCCGCTGCCTGATCCGTCAGAGAATTGATGAGAATTTCTGTTCTGCCTGGATTCATGCGGCGGCCAAAGCCGAGCATGCGTTGAGTGATCCCCTTGGCGCGCTTTACATGCTGGTCAATTTTTTCTGTGCTTTCAAGAATTTCCTGATAATTTTTCATACTGGTAGAATCTTCGTCTTCCATCAGATCGCGAATCCAGCCAGCATTTTCCTGTATGAGCATAAGGGGATTATTGACTTCATGAGCAACACCCGCAGCCATTTTACCCAAGGCCGCCATCTTGCTGGACTGCAACATGCGGGCATCAATATGCGCCTGCTTCTGGTCTGACTCCTCCAGCGAGGCCACAAGCCTGCGGGTACAGAAATCTGCCCCCATGCAGATAAGCCCACTGCCCAGTACCACAAAGAAAATGATGAGAGCTTTGAGCTGGCGCAAGGGCCGCAGGCTCTCGCGCACGTCATCCAGCACCACAAGCCGCCAAGGCATGGATTCCAGCGGCATCATGGCCGCCAGCATTTCCTGACCCTGTGGCGTTTTGAGGTATTGGGTAACGACGTTTTTACGCGTCATGTCCGGCAGAGGCACGTTGAACTTGTCCATGCTCTTGCCGTGGTAGCGGGAATCCGTTTGCAGTTCGCCCTGAGCATTGACCAAAAACGCATCACTGTGAGGGCCGGAATATACGCGGCGCAACAGAGCAACCACGGCGTCCATATCAATGGTGGCACGCAGGATATAGCTGCGTCCGCCCTCGTGCCGCAGCACGGCGATGATAAAATGCGGCTCATTTCTGTAGCCCATGAAAACATCGCTGACATACACACCCTTGCGCAACACCTCTCTGAACCAGGGGGTATCGGAGTAGTTGTTGTCGCTAAGGTCATATGGCCCGACATAGGAAACGTGTCGCCCGTCCATGCCGATAACGCCAACGTCCACAAAGGAGCGGCTGTTGTTCTGCATGACGCTGAAAATTTCGCTCAAACGCGCGGGATTGCTCAATTCGGTATAGGGATGAGTAAAGGCAAGATTCTTGATCTGCGCCACACGCTCAACCATAAAGGTATCCAGAGCACGGTGCTTGCTGCTGGCCACAGCTTCAATACTTGCGCTGATTTTTTCGTCATAAATGACGCTCAGCCTGTCTATGCAAAAAAGCCCCAAGGCCACCAAGGGCGTAAGCGCCATGAGCAGCAGGGTCACCAGTAATCGGCGGTAGATAGCCTTGTAGCCGCGGTGGGTTGCGGGTGCTGCTACGGACATGGTTGCTTTTCCTCCACATCGGTGGTGGCCTGCGACAGGCTTTCCCCTCTGAACAGCATGCGGCAGTGGTTCAGCATTTCCTCGCGTCGTGCGGCAACTTGAGCGGCATCCTGCATAATCATGTCCAGCTGCCGGGTGTGGATGGTCATGTACCCGGCGATAGCCAGCAGCAGTTCGCCTTCTTCGCGGTCCATCCCCTTGAGTGTGGCGCTGACCGCATCGTTACGCACCATTGGCGCAAACCCGAATTCCCATAAAATTTCTGCCACAAAGCGTACGCGCAAAATACGCCGCTCAATGTTGGCCGCGCCGCCGCGCAGATGGAAGGTGAGGTAATTCTCAGGCGTGCGGTCTCCAAGGCGTGCCTCGACGGACACAAAATGAAAACCAAAGCGCGAATGCAGGCTGCAATAGTCGCGCGAGATCATGAAATAGTTTTTTTCTGAAAAATAAGCTGTTTGAGCCGCAGGGTCCAGATTGGGATTGGCCGTTGCCTCAAAAAGCACAGACAAAAAACCCTTGCCATCCACAGGCGGCGGCCCCTGCCAGGGATAGGCATTCATGCCGTGCCAGAGAGCACGCATGGGCACGGAAGCAATTTGTTCAATATCAATCACCGGGCCTGAGGGCACAGTGAGAAAACCGTCGCTGAGGTTCACAACCCAGAACTGCTTGAGAACCTTGTCGCGCAACTGTTTTACGCGCTGCGGGGCATACTTTTTTTCCGCCCCAAGGGAAAACATGGCACTCACCGCCCTTTCATGACAATAGCGGGCGATGTCGTGATAGGTCTGGCAGTTGGCTGCCTTGAATTCCGGGCTGTCCACATCCATAGTCAGGGGCAGGATGCGGGCCGAAGCCTTTTGCAAAATGCGGTACACAGGGCTGCCCGGCATGTAGTCGCGCCCCGGAGGCACATTGGGCAAAAGTGATTCCTGCCTGTCCACATACACCTGACAGATGTCGGAACACAGGGTGATCCTCTGCCCGTTCTTCAGCGTGTCCATTGCGCCAGCCAGACCGAAAATGACCGGCTTGCCAAATTCACGCGCCAGAGAAGCCAACCGAGAACCAGCCAAGCCTTCTTCGGCAATGATGCCCGCAGCGCGGTCCATCAAGGCCCCCCATCGATAATTGTCGTCAGGCACTACCAGAATGCCGCCTGGCGGGAAGCGCCGGGCATCCTCCCATCGGCGCGCCACGCAAACCGTTCCCGCCACTCTGCCGGGACTCACAGTATACCCGCCTGAAAGGCGCAGGCTGGCGTGCACTTCGGGCAGCACTGGCGGCATGTCCACAGCGTCTACTGGCAGGGGAATGGGACGAACCAGCAGCAAACGCAACTCCCCTTGCGGGGTGCGCACCCAGGAAATGGAAACAGGGCAACTGAGGTACGCTTCCATCTCAAGAGCCAGGGTGGCTATATCCTTGGCCGTATCCGCATCCAGCGCGGGGCGAACCGCATTGTCAGGGCTGGTCAGGCTGATAATTTCATGAGGAGGCCGCCTGTCTACCGTGGCGTGGTCTGCAGGCAGGACGGAATAATCCAGCTCTTGTGGCAGGCCGTGGCTGGCATAGATATGAACCTGCTCGCCATGCGCACGCACGGGACTGCACGAATGAGCCAGCCCGCCCCACGCGCCGTCCTCCACAGCCATGCAGGAGATGCACACGCCTGTTCCAGCCTCTGTAAGGCCTCGCGCGCGCCGATAAACCAGCGCCTGGGCACGTTGCTTGCGTGCCAGAGTGATATGAACCGCGTGCAATATTTCTTCATCAGGAGCATTCAGGGGAACAGATGGCCCCCAGAGGATCAGGCCGGGATCATCGCTGCCGCGCGCTTCTGGCGGCCACAAACGGCCACGCAATACCAGACGCATGCCCTCTTGCGGGCAAGAAGCGCGCAGGCGTGCCAGCGCAGAGCAAATATCCTCAATCAGATCCAGCGGCAGTGGCGTATCCTCCACCAATTGCCCAAGACTGCGTGAAAGCTTGGCAAGATGCTTGGGCGCAAGCCCACCCGCCGCCTGGATACGGCGATTGATCTCGCTCTGCAATTCAGCGCTCTGCAAGAAATGCTGGCACCCGGCCATTGTGATGACAAATCCCTTGGGCACCAAATGGGGATGGCAACGGCGCACCTCTTCAAGCCGCAACGTTACCGGGTCTACCAGAGGAAATTCGCCCTGACCTGAAAGCGCTTCAATATCTGTATTTTCATCAAGCGGAAGCACCAGCGGCCCAAGAAGGCACAGCTCCGGCTCATACACATCATCGGCAACCATTTTCTGAAGTTCGCCAAAGCGGGCATACAAAGCTTCGCAGGGGCCGGGATCAAGCCTTTCAAGCTGTTTGACGCATTGAAAAACCTGAGTTGCCATGCTGGTGCACAGCGCGCGCACCCGGTAAAGGCCAAAAGGATGGTCGCAACACAATGTGTATTCAAGAGCGGTCATGGTTTCCTGAAAGGTATTCCATGCCGTTAAAAACAGCTTGAAGGAATGATGGCGCAGAGCAAAATAGTGCTCGGCCTCACTGTCGGAAGCCGTGCCACTGACGGCGCGCTTGGCGGATCGCGAAAAAAAAACCAAAAGGCGTGAAAGAGGCATGCCGGCTCCAGAACTCATGACAAAGCCCGGGTTTGCAAAACCAGGGAGGCCTGAACCACCGAGGGCATAATTGCTTGCGGTGGCTGTGGATATACGCCATGCGCCGGACTGCTGCCCTAACGCAAGCGTACACACTGCTGTTGTTACATCGCGGTAACACAGGCAGCACAAGGTACGCAAGAAGATGACAAGCCATGCAGGCCCGGGCACGCAAACAAAAAATAACTTTGGCCTGCCACCGTTCAGATCTTTACAGTTGCCTGCTGGAAAGAGCTTTTTAAACCATAGAGCCAGATCTTAGCTATATAGCTGAAATAACAAGCGATATTCCACGAAAAGCAACGACAAAAGACCAGACTGTCAGTACAATCTAGCATAGGCACATACGGCCTTCAAGCAGCATGTGACATAATTCGCAAATATAAGTTGCGTGAATGGGTTGTGGATTTAGCCCCGCATGGGGGGCACCCCGTTCTGCCCGGAAGGCATGCCTGGCGCGGTCTGCTGCGCTGCTGCGCCTTCGGCCAGTTGCGCCAGGGCGCGCAATTGTTGCATGCTCTGATCCAGAAACTGCGGATCGCCGACATCCTGTTTCAGAAAATCGTTAATGGCTGGCATACTGGTGATGGCTGCGTCGATCTCCGCGTTGGTGCCTCGCGCGTAAGCCCCTATGTTAACCATATCCTCAACTCGCCGGAACGTGCTCATATTGCGCGTAACAACCCGCCCTGCCAGAACATCCTGCCGTTCGCAGATATCTGAACGAAGTCGGCTGATGGAACGCAATACATCGATGGCGGGAAAATGCCCCTGGTCAGCCAGATCGCGGGTGAGCACAATGTGGCCGTCCAGAATGGACCGCACAGCATCGGCAATAGGTTCGTTGAAGTCGTCGCCATCCACCAGCACTGTATAAATGCCCGTGATGGTTCCCTTGGCAGACCGCCCCGCCCGCTCAAGCAATTTGGGCAACTGGGCGAAAACTGTAGGTGTATAGCCCTTTGTGGTGGGCGGTTCGCCTACGGCAAGGCCCACTTCACGCGCAGCCATAGCAAAACGCGTGACAGAGTCCATCATGAGCAGCACGTCCATGCTTTTATCACGAAAATACTCGGCAACAGCTGTCGCCGCATATGCCGCACGCATGCGCACCAGAGGCGACTGGTCGGAAGTGGCGATAACCAGTACGGAACGCGCCATACCTTCAGGGCCGAGGTCACGCTCCATAAACTCCACAACTTCGCGGCCACGCTCGCCTATGAGCGCAATGACGTTTACGTCGGCTCGCGTGTAACGCGCCATCATACCCATAAGTGTGGACTTGCCCACGCCGGAACCAGCCATAATGCCCACGCGCTGCCCCTTGCCAAGGGTTAGCAGGCTGTTGACAGAGCGCACGCCCACGTCAAGAATATCCGTGATGCGTGGACGCTGTAGGGGACTCGGCGGGTCTGCGTAGATGGGGGCAAGCTCGGGATGCCACTGCTGACGGGCCACAGCGGCCCATTCAGGCACATAGGGCAACTGTTCTTCAATCTGACGGGCAAAGTCGGCCTTGGCATTTTCGCCCATTGGCAAAGGGGAAGAATAGAGTTCCGTGCTGACAGGCGGCCCCGCATCCAGCGGCGTGCCAAATGCGTCAAAAGCCCGTCCCAGAAGTTCCGGCCCAACGGGAAAAACAGGCGGCAGGCTCGTATTACGGATGCGGCTGCCGGGCCGGATACCCCGCATATCGCCATAGGGCATAAAGAGCAGGTTGCCGTCTCTAAAACCCACGACCTCAGCTGCGATGCCTTCACCGCCTTCATCGGGCAACATGTGGCATACAGCGCCCAAGGGCGCGCGCAGGCCGCTGCCTTCAGCCACAAGGCCAACAACCTTGTTGACCTTTCCGTAAAGACGCACGGGATTGCTGGCTTGCAGCAGTTTTATGCAGGCTTGCGGGTCCAGTTTCATGACATCCCCACAGTCTAGCGGCCTTTTTCCGCACCGGGCAGAAACCCGCCCTGCGAAAAAACGTCCTGGCTGTCATGATCGCCCTGCTCTGCGTGGCCGATCAGATCCGCCAAAGCGGAAGGATCAAAATCTTGGGAGGACGACTGCTCCGGCAAGCCGAGCCCGTCTTCCGCATCCAAGGGAAAAAGCTCGTCTTCCAGTTCAGCCAGTGTGGGACTTTCAACCTGCACTGCGCTACGGGGAGCCGGAACAGCAGCCCCCCTGGTTTCAGCCTGTGCCGGGGACACATCTGCAGCGGGATTGGCTGCATGACCGGGCATGCCGGAAGCATCCGCTCCGTGCTCTGGCCCTGCCGGAATTTCAGCGGAAGTTGCGGCTGCAGGAGCTGAAGGATGCTCGGCGTCTGAATTTCTTTGCGGGTCCAGATGTTCAGCTGAAATCTGTTCCGCGGAGGTCTGTTCAGCGGGGATATGCTCTGGCTGCATATGGTCTGCAACGGAATGCGCGTTTGCCGCACTGTCAGAAACGTCTCCCGCAGAATCATGCGCCGAATCGTGCGCGGAAGGATTCTGCGCAAAAACCTCAGATGGCATGTCAGACGACGGTTGTGTACCGGACGCCAGAGATGACAACTCCGGCTCTTCCACCATCAGGGCTTCCGCATCGGGCACAGGCTGCTGATGATCTTCTTCCAGCGCCAGTTCTTCTGTAGCATGAAATTGCTGATCGGGCTGCATGTCAGAATATTCGTCAGGCTGTTCGGAAGGCAAGTTTACATTCAGAGGATCAGCGCTGTCGGCTGTTGATAGCTGCTCTGCGTGATCTGCCGCGCCGGGCTGGTCAACAGGCGAAGTAAGATCATCAGGCGATGCGAGATCATCAGACGGTGAAGGTTGCTCCGGCGCAGGAGCCATTGCGGCAATGCGCTCAGCCTCCTGGTGCACCAGCTGGCTGAGAGCTTCGCTGTTCTGTTCGTCGTCCTGCCCTGACCCCAGGCTCAAGTGCGACATTATTCCATTGACCAATTCCGTATAATGCTCGCGGCGGCAGTCAACGCTGCCGCTAATGCTTTCGGCCAAAAGTCCGCCACGCTCCACCGATGCGTCGCCGCTGACAATCCACTGCTGCAACTCTGGCACGCGCTCACGCGCGGCCATAAACATATCACTGACAGTGGCCTCATCGTCGGGGTGTACACGCACAGTAACAGTGGCACGATCTTCAAGAAGATTAAGAGCTTCAAAAACCAAAGATTGCATTATGTTTTTATGCTCTTCATCCAAAACCCAGCCCGTGCCAGCCTTAACGGCCTCCTGCATGAGCAGAACCAGCTCATCACGCCAGGATTCGCAAATGGAGTGGCGTTGACTGTCCAAAGCATACAGTACAGCCCCGAGGGCCTGCCCCATTTCTGCACGAAATTCCTTGAGCTCCTGCCCTGCCTGATCCATACCGGCCTGAAAGCCTTCAGCATGTCCGCCGTCACGCAAGGCTTGCGCTTCCTGCTTCAGCGCCAGGGCCTGATCCAGTTCCGCCTGGGCCTTTTTCATTTCTTCCTGTGCCTGCGCCCGCACGGTTTCACTCTCGTGCGTAAGCCTTCGGCTCAGTTCATGAGCTTCAACTTTGGCCTCATCCAGAACTTTTTGCCGCTCTGCATAGGCAGCACCAAGAATTTCGCGCGCCCTTTCCTCGGCCTTGGCGCGCACACGCACAAAATAGTCTTCCTGCTGCTGTTGCTGCATGCGCTCACGGCGCAGGGGCTCCTGCATGGCGTCGAGTTGCTCCACGGTGGCTTCGCGCTCACCCATGAAGACAGTACCCCATTTTTTGCGCAACTGATCTGACGCCATGACTTATTCCATATTGCAGTTTTTGCGGTACCCACAGGGCTACGGACACAATATCGCTTGAAAACCCAAATTGCCAAACAAGACGCTGGTTCTCCATTCAGGCACGGCACAGGGCAATCCAGACCAGGCGTTCCCAACCGGAAGCCCTGCCAACCGTGTCCAACGGGCCTATACGAAAACTTCGCCCGCACCTCTGCTGACAACAAGCTTGTTTTCAGCCTCAAGGCGGCGCACGATCTTAACTATATTCTGCTGGGCGGCTTCCACGTCCGAAAGCTTGGTGGGGCCCATATATTCCAGTTCTTCGCGGATCATGTTGCCCGCGCGTTCAGACATATTCTTGAAGAATTTTTCCTTAAGATCGTCGCTGGCTCCGCGCAGGGCCAGGGTGAGATCTTCATTGGAAATTTCCTTGAGCATTTCTCGCACGCCTCTGTCGTCAATATTCTTGCAGTCTTCAAAGACGAACATGAGATTGCGAATATCTTCTGCCATCTGGGCGGAATCTTCTTCGATTTCAGACAGCACTTCTTCTTCAGTGGCACGGTCCACGGCATTGAGAATTTCGGCCACAGACTGCACGCCGCCCACTTTTTTGCCCTCTTTGCCGCCCATGGCGATCAACTGGCTTGTGAGCACCTTGTCCACTTCCATGAGCATATCTTCAGGCACGGCTTCAAGGCGGGCCAGACGCATGAGCACCTCGGCGCGCACGCCTGCAGGCAGGCTTGTCAATAAATTGGCGGCCTGATCGGGATGCAGATGCCCGAGTATAAGAGCCAGAGTTTGCGGATGTTCATTGCGTAAAATCTGCGAAAGAAGGCGCGGACTCACCTGCTCAAGCTCACGGAAGGGAGCCGGGCCGGTTTCAAGGCTGAGTGAATCCATTATATATTTGGCTGTTTCGGGGTCAAGGTTCTTGACCAGCAGGCGCTTGAGGATATCACTACCGCCCGCGATCATGTCCACACCTTCCACCAGGGATTCGTGAAACTCGCGTAGCACTTCTTCAACGTCTTCGCGGGGCACAGGCTCCAAGTCCACGATGGTTTTGGAGATTTCGGCTATTTCCTGCCTGTCCATGCGCTTAAACACGTCGGCCGTGAACTTGTCGCCCATGGCGAGCAGCAGCACGGCTATGCGCTGTTTGCCGGTCAACTCCATCCTTATGCTCCTTAACCTCGGCCCGGGTGGGCGCGGAGGGATTTTAGTCCTTGTCCGAAAGCCAGCGCTTGATAAGCCGCACGGCCTGATCCATATGCTGTTCTGTAATTCTGAACAGCCGCAGCTTCAATTCTTCCACCCGTTGATTTGTCTCTTTTTGCGCCAGACGCAAGGCCTTGAGCTGAGCCAGAGACGGCGTTGAACCACTCCCCTGACCTGCGGGCAAACCTGTTTGCGATGGGCTAGGCTTTAGCTGTTTCATCACTTTTCATCCAGCCGCGCACCAAACTTACCACCTGCTCCATATGATTGTCGGACAGGCTGAAAATGTGCGCTTTCAAAGCTTCAATGTCCTTGAACACCAGATCGTCCTCATCATTCAAATTTTCTTGCAGGGCCTCGTCCTCAGTTCTTGCGGCCTCTTCCAGGGCCTCATAGAGGGCAAGCTGCTCTTCTGCGGCTGGCAGGCCTTCCAGACCTTCAACCATTTCGCCAGCTTCAACCTTGGGGCGAATAAGAGCCAGCACCACAGGCCGCACAATAAGCATCAGAAACAAGAAGGCCAGCAGCGCATTGAGCAGGGGCTTACCCAGACGCTCCGCATAATCGGCCAGTATGTCGGCAAAATTGGGGTCCTTGGGCGGCTCCGAATCGGTAAATGGCGCGGAGCTGACCTCAAGAGCGTCGCCGCGACCCGTATCCAGCCCCACAGCATTATGTACAAGCTGGCGCACCTGTTCAAGCTCTTCGCTCTTGCGGGGCATGAAGCTCCATATGCCATCCGTCTTTACATACGTGCCATCTATGAGGACTGCAACAGTCAAACGGCGTAATTCACCCACATTTGAAACAATCTGCTGCTCTTCTTTGTTGATTTCATAGTTGGTAGTGCGCGATTCGCGCGTACCGCTCTGGTCAGAAACCGAGCCAGTAATGCCGTCGCCTCGAAAATTTACATCCGGTGAACCTGCTTCAAGATTGGCGCGGCCCTGCTGCGTTTCTTCCTGGCGGTATTCACTGCGCACCGCTGTTTTTTCAGGGTCAAAAAGTTCACGGCGTATGGTTTTCTGACTGAAATCCATATCGGCGTTGACCTTGGCAATCACGCGGCCAGGACCAAAAAGGGGTTGCAGCATCTCTTCAATGCGGCGTTCAAGATTGCGCTGCACTGTCTGGCGATATTCCATCTGGGTAGTGGTTATACCCGCCAGGCTGTCTTCTTCCGGCTGGTAAAGAACCTTGCCGCTGGTGTCGGTAATGGAAACATGGCCTCTGTCCAGACCTTCCACAGACATGAGCATCATATTGAGAATGGCGTTGATTTCTTTCTGATCAATCTTGATATTGGCCCGGATAAGCTTGAGGACCACTGAAGCTGAAGGAGATTGGCGTTCTTCAACAAAGAGGCTGCGACGCGGAATGACCAGATGCACACGGGCGCTTTCCACACTGGGGAACTCGCTGATGGTACGGGCCAGTTCGCCCTGGAGGGCGCGGGTGTAGTTGATCTTCTGTACGAAGTCAGTCTGGCCTACTTTGATTTTGTCAAAAATTTCAAAGCCAATGCCCTGCCCCACCAGACCGCCTTCGCCCGCGATCTTGATGCGCTGGTCGTAAACAATTTCCTGCGGCACAAGGATGGTCGCGCCGTTGTCGGCAATCCGGTAGGCCACCTTGTCGCCCTGCAGCGCTTTGACGACCACACTGGCGTCTTCCGGGCCAAGGTTGGAGTAAAGAACACGGTATTCAGGGCGGCTCAACCAGATGGAGAGGCCAATGACAGCAGCCAGCAGGCCTACAGCCCCGCCAACGGAAGCAATGCGTTGCAGTGGGCTCATTTTGGCCCATATCGCCGTGAAGGAATTGACGAATTGTTGAATGAATGCAGGCATGGTCCGCTCCTGTGCGCGCAAGCGCTGGTTTTCCGACGCCAAGGCCGGGCTCTCTTACCACTAGCAAGAGCCATGCCACTATATAGTGTATGAATTTTGGCAGGTTACTATTGAGCCCACTGCCACTGGGCAGCACGCAGTTTGAACACTTCAACTTTGAAGAATTATTTGCGTCGGCCCCTGAAATTAACGCAAAAAAACCTCTCCCCAACGGCAAAGCCGCATGGAGAGAGGTCGTTCAGGAGCGTGATCAGAAGATGTGATGCGTTAAGGCTAAAACTGCATTTTTGAAATTTCTTTATAGGCTTCCAGCACCTTGCCGCGCACAGCGGTAGTAAGCTTCATAGCAAGACTGGATTTCTGCATGGTGATCATGAGTTCCTGCACATTCTGGGTGCGGCCAGAAGCGAACTCGTTGATGGCGTGGTCTTTCACGCTTTGCAGCTGATTGACTTTATTAAGAGAGTCTTTGAGCGTGCCCGTGAAGCTGCTTTCCGGCGTCACCGGGGTGGAGGCGGTGCCAGGAAACTGCATCTTGTCCACCTGAGCGCCGAAGTTTTCGCCAGTATCAACCTGGCTGCGTGCAAGGCTCTGGTCCAGCGTGCGGGAAAAAAGCGTTTGCCCGCTTACTGCCGAACCCTGCTGCAAACTGCCGGACACCTTGCTGAAATGCTGCATGGCTTCACTATACGCGCGCATGCCTGTTGCCTGAATGCTCATGGTATTCTCCTGACTCCGCTCACTGATTCCGCACGTTTTCGCGTACGAACATATTTTTATTGCTATTTGCCAATTTCAAGGGCTTTGACGTACATGCCCTTTACAGCGTCCACCGTCGTAACGTTGGCTTCAAAGTTACGCTGGGCCGTCATAAGATTGGCCATTTCTTCCACCACGTTGATGTCGGGATACATCACATAGCCTTCTGCGTTAGCGTCGGGGTTACCCGGCTCATACACGCGCTTGAAAGGACGGTTGTCCATTGTCACAGCCATAACGCGCACCCCTTGAACCGCACGGTCAAGCGCCGAACGCATATGCACGGAAAAGGGATCGTCCACGTCAGCCGTCTGCTGCACAACACTGCGCCTGCGGTAAGGGCCACCCAAAGGGGTTCGCGTGGTCTTGGCATTGGCCAAGTTCATCGAGATTGTATTGATGCGCGTACGGTCAGCCGCAAGGCCCGATGCGCTTATGTCAAATGCTGTCATGAAATCCATGACGTCCTCCTGATACTCGAAGATCCGTGAAGGCCACCTGCGCTGTTTTTGGGGTCAACAGTTACCTGTCACCTCCAGCAAAACAGCCGGTAATTCGCTGATCATTATCTGATCTGCGTTTCTTAAACCTGCTTGCCGTCTTGTATGACGGTATGCATGCCTTCAAAAGTCTTGGTCAGAATTTGGGCCAATGCGGTGAACTGTAACTGGTTCTTGGAATGCTTGGCCATTTCCTTATCAAGGTTCACGCGGTCTTCACCGTGAATAAGCCTGGGTTTGAAAGCCTCCGACCATTCAGGCCGGAAGGATTCAGGATCAAAGGCTGAAGGAATATGTTCCCCGTTGGTACGGCTCATCTGGCCTTCCATATCCTGCCCAAGGGCGGTCTGGAGTTCTTTTTCAAAACTCAGTTCACGCGGCTTGTAGTTGGGCGTGTCAATGTTGGCCAAGTTGCCCGCAATGACATTCTGCCGTTGAAGCTGCATGTTCATGACCGTGCCAACAAGGCCGACCTGGCTGCTGAACAAACTTTTCATGATGCCTCCTGCAGTCCGTATGGATTGCTGCCAAGTCAAAAGCAAAACCCATTCCAATATTTATTTATTTAATTAAAACATTATGTTAAAGTAAATTTTTTCATTCAAAAAAGTATCCGGCCTCAACGCCGCCACTTTATTGACGAGGTCAAGGCCGGATACGGCGCATACTTTTGGGGAACGAATTGTGCGATGAAGCTACAGACGCATCTGACTGTCAGTAACGCCCAATGCACGCAGGTGCAGATATATCTGGGCACAGGCAGAAGCATCTGAACCTGCATGGTGATGCTCAAGGCCTATGCCAAAATACTCGCAAACGTGATTGAGCTTCTTTGAAGGCAAGGGAAGGCTGCGCCGTGCGCCCTTCAAGGTACAGAGAAAGTGGCAGCGAGGGGCGTCGGTTCCGGCTTCACGGCAGCAGGCCTGCAATACGCGCCTGTCGAAAGAAGCGTTGTGCGCCAGCAGCGCATCAGCTCCGGTAATGAACGCTTCCATCTGCGGCCAGACTTCAATAAAGCTGGGAGCACTCTTTAACATGCTCCAGGTGAGCCCATGAATTTCTGTAAACATAACTCGCGAAGACGGCGGGCAGATAAGGCTGTAAAACTGGTCTACAACGCGCCCGTCTTCAATGCGGGCAAGGCCCACAGCGCAAGCGCTGTGGGCCGCATACCCGGAAGTTTCAAAATCTATGGCCACGCAGGGCGCGGCATGTGCAGTCTGCAAATTTACTCCACGTTCTTTTCGGCGTTACGCGCAGCTTCGGCCAGCCGGGCCATAATATAGTCACGCATACGGGCGTCATCTTCTTCAAGGTTAAAGCAGCGGGCGTCTTCGTCCATCAGGCCGCTGGGCACAAAATCGCCCTTGTCTTCGGCGTCCGTTACCATATTGTTGTAAAAGCAGACAGACAGCCAGCGGTTATCCGCTTCATCGTCAACCACATCCAGCAGTACAAAAAGCTCACGTCTGCTCTGAGCAACGTGCCGGGCGCGCAAAGAATAGCTCACGCCGGGGCGCGCCTTGAAGGTAAAACTCATACCGCTGTGCGCAGCCAGAAAATCCATATATGCCGTGAAGGCCGCTTTGGCGTTCTGAGGATCGGTTTTCCAACCATCAAGAAATTCCCTCAATTCCTGCGAACCAGTAACGTTCATATGTACTCCGTTTTTTATCTGCTCCACTGCCAGGGGGGTGTGCCAATTTTCAGGCCCCAGATCCCCCGCCTGTCCACAACAGCCTGATGTTCCTGTATCATCCAGCGGCGGCAAAAAATGGCCCGGCAGGTTTGTCGGTCTACCCAGGCCAACCCTTCGGCCACCAGCTGATAATTGACAGATGCGCCGCCAACCTGAATAAGCGCGCTTACGGTGCCAGATTCACTTTCACCTATCGGCTCTACCGTAACCTTGGTGCCGCGCGCCATAATCTCTGATAGGCGCTGACGGGCTTCCGGACCAAAAGGCTGGCTCAAGGTAGGCGCGTCGATACCATAAAAGCGCAACACGGTGTCAGCGTCTTCGCTGCCACGCGTTTTACTGACAGAAACGGTGTTGCCGTCCTCAACACTAATAACCCAGGCGTCCCAGGCAAAAGCCGGGGATATTCCCCAGAGAAGGCAAAGGATAAGGCAGAGGCCAAAAGTCCGAATCACCATACACACCCCAATGCACGACCTGAGTCTCAAAATAAACGCCTGACGCATAATGCCAATATCCATAAAACAATGCCCGTGCCGCAAGCCCTTTGTCAAGGCGCGGCACGGGCATGTACTAAAGCTCAAAGCTCTGTTTCGGGATTTGCTGCCGTCAGGCGGCAAGGCAAACCGAAGCCCTTATACTATCCCCATACAGATCGTCCAACCTGGTAGGCCACCATAGCGACCACATAGGCCACAGCGGTGTTGAAGACCATGCTGAAAATCAGCCAGCCCCAGCTGCCCGCCTCTTGCTTGATGACCACAAGAGCCACAAAGCAGGGAGAGTACATGAGCACGAACAGCATGAGCGAAAGTGCAGTAGCCTTTGACCAGTTGCTGTCGCTCTTCAGGCGTTCAGCCAGGGGAGCGGCGTCTTCAGGGTCCTGTTCGCCAATGGCGTAGGCAGTGCCCAGGGTGGACACGATGGCTTCCTTGGCGGCAACGCCAGCCAGCAGGGCGATATCCGTGCGCCAGTCAAAGCCCACAGGCTGTGTGGCGGGCTCAATGGCCTTGCCCAGACGGCCAGCAATGGAATACGCAAGCTCTTCTTCGCCCAGTTCGTCGCGCACGCTGGTCAGTTCTTCTTCAAGAGGACCACGCTCTTCAGCACCTTCAGGGAAAGCGGCAATCTGGGTTTCAAGCTGCTCAATCTTCTGTTCAAAAGGCGCGGCCATTTCTTCGGGCATCTTGGGGAAGGTCATGCCCGCCCAAATGATGATGGAAATAGCCACCAGAACGGTACCAGCCTTCTTGAGGTACATCCAGGCACGTTCCCAGCAATGCAGCAGCAGGCTGAACAGCGTGGGCAGGCGGTAGGGGGGCAGTTCCATTACGAAAGGAGTCGCTTCGCCCTTGACGATGGAAGAACGCAGCAAGCGCGCCACCAACAAGGCCATAACCCAGCCGACAAGCATGATAAGGAACATGACCGTGGGGGCATCATCAGGGAAGAAAGCGCCCGCCAGCATCAGAAAGACCGGAAGTTTCGCTCCGCAGGCCATATAGGGCAGCGTCAGCAAGGTAGCCAGTTTTTCTTTGGGGCTGCGCAGGGTGCGGGTGGCCATAGCGCCGGGGATGGCGCAGCCGCCAGCAATGCCGCCGGAAATGATGTAGGGCATGACCGAAGCGCCGTGCAGGCCGAAAAAGCGGAAAATACGGTCCATCATGTAGGCCACGCGGGCCATGTAGCCGCTGTCTTCCATAAAGGAAATCAGCACAAACATGATAAGGATCAGCGGCACAAAGCTGATTACGCCACCCACACCGGCAATGATGCCGTCAACAATCAGTGATTTGGCAAGGCCGTCAGGCAAAACATCGCCAAAAAATTCACCAAGCCAACCAAAGCCGTCTTCAACCCACCCCTGCGGATATGCGCCCACCTCAAATGTGACATAGAACATGAGGTAGAGCACGCCAATCATGATCAGCGGGCCAAACAGCGCGTTGGTGAGCACTTTGTCCAGCTTGTCGGAAAGGGCAAGACGGTCCTTGCCGGGATCTTGCTCAAAAATGCCGTCGCGCAGAATGCTGCGAATGTACCCGTAGCGGTGGTCTGTAATAAGCGATTCGAGGTTGGCGTTAAGCGTAGCGCGCGTGTGGTCAGCTATTTTTTTGCGCAGAGCTTCAAGTTCGTCCGTGGTTTTGGGATCGGCGGCGCGGGCTTCATGCAGCACCACATCGTCACCTTCAAGCAGCTTGAGGGCCACCCAGCTTGGCAGGTAACGGTCAGTCAGCAGGTTGGCTGCCACAATGCGCTTTTCAAGTTCAAGCAGGGTCTCATCAAGCTCTGCGCCGTAAGAAATGCGCATAGGCTCGCGCTTGCCCTTTTTGCTCAGCTCGACAGCGGCTTCCATAGCCTCCTTGAGGCCTTCACCCGTACGGGCAACCATCGGCAACACGGGAACGCCCAGCAAGGTGCCCAGACGATCCATATCGATATGCACGCCAGAAGCGCGCGCTTCATCCATCATGTTGCAGGAAAGCACCACGGGGGTGCCCATTTCGAGCATCTGTACGGTGAGCAACAGATTGCGCTCAAGGGCGGAGGCGTCCACCACGTTAATAACAGCCTGCACGTTGTCGCCGGCAAGTTCCTTGCGGGCCACAAGCTCTTCCTGTGAATACGCAGTCAGCGAGTAGGTGCCGGGCAGGTCCACCACGGTGACGTGCGTGCCGTTTACCGCGATATGTCCTTCTTTTCTGTCAACGGTAACGCCGGGGTAGTTGCCCACATGCTGCCGAGCGCCGGTGTAGCCGTTAAACACGGTAGTTTTACCGCAGTTGGGATTGCCAGCCAGGGCAATTCGCAGTGCCTGGCCGTGATGGCCGTGATGGCCGTGATGCCCGTGCGCGCCATTATTCGAATCTTTTATTTCACTCATGCAAGTGCCCTCCCACTCCACAATAGACGCAAAAAATTCCTTGCAGATCACTGACCATGATCATGCCGGAAAAATTGCTCATTCGCGCCTTCCTGGAGCTTCTGATTGTGACCGTTTTTGGACGGGCTTCACTAGCTGTCTTGCACATGCCCGCCACCGCCATTGAATGACGTTCGAATTCCCCCGAAAAGAAATGAAAATGAATTCCAAAGTCCTAGCGTGTTTATATGGTTGAAGCAAAAAAGTCAAGCCGCGCGAATGTAGTTTCTTCCTTAATGCGGTATCTCATCAACACATAAGATTTTTCTGACATAAATTTTTGAGGTTAAAATGCATTCGCCCGGTTGTGGAAGTTAACTTCCGCAACCGGGCGATTTACTGGAGCCATGTTGACTCTCCCTGTGGGGTGATTGTGACATCAAATTTTAGTCACCATTGCCTATGCGTCTCGCAGGCACTCCCGCAGGGATGATACGCCGCATGAATGCACCATTTGCAAGGGAATATTGCGCGAACGAGCCACGTGTACAGCCTTGCGCTTGGCCTCATGCGAAATTTTGTTGGTGAAAACAATCATGGCATCAGGGTTGCCGATTTTTTCAATGAAGTTACGTTCATTGCGGCTGATGCACTTGAGGGAATGCCCGTTTTCCTTGGCTGCGGCTATGTAATCTTTTTGCAACCTGTCCATGCCGCCTATAAGTGTTACGCACATACTCTGCTCCTTTTATGTGGGGCCCGCCAAAGCGGTAAGCGCCGTTATGGGTGAATCGCGTTGACCTGTTTGTAATTGAAATTCAATTTCAAAGTCAAGTACATTTGATCGCTTTTACCGCTTTTTTTAAAAAATATTTCTGTTAAAAGATTAACATACTGAGATAACAATAAAATAATATAAAAATTCAAGCTATAATCCCGCACCCGCAAAGCCGAATCCCCCACCTAAACGAAAGCTTTATAGCAACAAAAAAGCCCCCTCCAGCAATGGAGGGGGCAGAACTGCAAATTCGTGAACTGTGTTTACTTCCAGCGGGCCATAAACTCTTCAGCACTATGCCCTTCGTCAAGATGCTTAAGCAAAGCGCTACCAAAAACTACGGCATCAGGACGAGCATCAGCAGGCAATGCTTCCAGCTGCGCAGGTTCACGCAGCCCAAAGCCCAAGGCCAACGGTAGCTTGAAGACAGACCGTGCCCTGCGCATGGTTTCTGCCACCTGGGGAGCCACATTGCCCCTTTCCCCCGTGATGCCCATAACAGAAACCACATACACATATCCCTCGCCTTCTGCGGCATAAAGGGCCATGCGCTCGGCACTGGTGTTGGGGCCCACAAGAGGAATGAGCGCTATTCCTTCCTTTTTCAAAGCACTGCGCAAAGGCTCTGCTTCTTCATACGGCAAATCGGGAACGATAAACCCGTGAACGCCACCCTTGGCAGCGTCTTGGGCCAGTTTTTCATAGCCGTACTGCAAGAAGGGATTAAGGTAGCCCATAAGCACAACGCCAGACTGAATCAGACCTTTGCGCTGGATAAGGTCCATAAGGATGCCGCGCAAATTAACGCCATCACTCAGCGCCCGGCGCGAAGCGTCTTCAACAACAGGGCCATCGGCAACAGGATCAGAAAAAGGCACGCCGATTTCGATGATGTCCGCGCCGTTTTCATCCAGTTCCATCAGGGCAGGCCAAAAGCTTGTCTGATCGGGAAACCCCGCCGTAAGAAAGGGAATCAGAGCCGGACGGCCAGCAGCATTGGCCTTGCGAATCTTTTCTTCAAGCAGGTTCATGACTACACCTCGCCCTGCCCCGGAGCAAAGCCCAGAGCTTTATTGATGATGCCAAGGTCTTTGTCGCCCCGGCCCGAAAGATTGACCACAACCTGCTGACCCGGTTTGAATTCTTGCGGATGATCCAGCACCCAGGCCAGAGCATGCGAAGATTCCAGAGCAGGCAAAATGCCCTCGGTGCGGCACAAATGCTGGAATGCGGCCAGGGCGTTGGCGTCCTTGACCATGCCGTAATGAACGCGGCCCGTCTTGTGCAACCATGAGTGCTCGGGGCCAACGCCAGGATAATCAAGGCCAGCAGAGATGGAGTGTGAAGGCTCCACCTGGCCGTCGTTATTTTGCAAAAGCATGCTGTAGGCGCCGTGCAGCACGCCAGGTGTTCCCATATTGAGGGGAGCGGAGTTAAAACAACCGGTTTCACCGGTTCCTGCCGCTTCCACACCGATAATACGCACGCTTTCATCTTCAAGGAAGGGATGGAACATACCTATGGCGTTGGAGCCTCCGCCAACGCAAGCCACCACGGCGTCAGGCAG
Organism: Desulfovibrio intestinalis; assembly: GCF_014202345.1. Taxonomy (NCBI): domain Bacteria; kingdom Pseudomonadati; phylum Thermodesulfobacteriota; class Desulfovibrionia; order Desulfovibrionales; family Desulfovibrionaceae; genus Desulfovibrio; species Desulfovibrio intestinalis. The sequence continues at coordinate 445,124 of NZ_JACHGO010000002.1, read as the reverse complement.
GTTTCCGGTTTTTTCCAGCATCTGGGCCCGGGTTTCACGGCCAATGACGCTCTGAAGTTCGCGCACAAGCAGTGGGAAAGGATGAGGGCCAGCTGCCGTGCCAAAGCAGTAATGCGTAGTTTCCTGACTGCCGATCCACGCGCGCAGGGCTTCGTTGATGGCATCCTTGAGGGTGCGGGTGCCGCTTTCCACAGAATGCACGGTAGCGCCCAGCAGCTTCATACGCATGACGTTGGGAGCCTGGCGCTCCACATCTTCAGCGCCCATATAGACAGTGCACTCCAACCCGAGACGGGCGGCAGCGGCAGCCGTGGCCACGCCGTGCTGGCCTGCTCCGGTTTCAGCCACAAGGGCGGTCTTGCCCATATATTTGGCAAGCAGGGCCTGACCAAGAGTATTATTCACCTTGTGCGCGCCCGTGTGCAGCAGGTCTTCACGCTTGAGCCAGAGATCAAAGCCGAGCTCACGCGAAAGCGTGGGGCAATGGGTCAGGGGAGTTTCACGCCCGGCGTAGTTGTGCAACAGATCCTGCAACTCGGCCTGAAAGGCCTCTGTAGGATAAATGTTGTGCATGGCCGCTTCCACTTCCATGAGGGGCGGCATAAGCAGCTCAGGCACAAAGCAGCCGCCAAACTCGCCAAAATAGCTGTTTTTCATGACAAATACCCATTGCCTTTCTGTTTTGCGGCAACTGCCAGGGCAGCTGCCAGCTTTTGCGTATTCTTTTGACCCGGCGCGTCTTCCACGCCGGAATTGAAATCCACTCCGTCAGGTGAGCAAAGGCTTACGGCCTGTCCTACATTATCCGCACTCAGGCCTCCTGCCAACAGCCAGGGGTGCGGGGCAGGCAGATGGCTCAAATCCTGCCAATCCAGCTTTGCACCGCTGCCGCCTCCGGTAGTTCCGGCATCAAGCAGGTAGCAGGCGCAGGCTCCCGCATGTTTTTGCAGTTCATTGTAAAGCAGCGCCCTGTGGCAGTATCGCCCTGGCCAGACCACCCGTATGACTCTTTGCACGCCCACAGCCTTGGCGCAGTCCAGATCCTGCTTTCCGTGCAATTGGGCCATATCCAGCCGTGCTTCGGCCATAATACGGCATATCTCTTCGGCATTCTGGTCTACAAACACACCCACGCGCAGCATTTTTCCGCTTTCAAGGGATGCCACATGGGCAGGAGTCACATACCGGGGGCTGCGCGCATGAAAGATAAAGCCGCACATGCCCGCCCCCAGCGAAGCCGCCATGTCCAGATCCTGCTGCCGGGTGAGACCGCAGACCTTAACGAGCATGACCGCCGACCTCCCCTGCCATTTCAGATGTTTCATGTTCAACGCGGCTATCGTTTGCAGCTTCGGCCAGCAGTCTGGCCAAAGCCCTCCCCGGCTCCGCGCCCTCCATAAGAGCGCTACCCACCAGGGCCGCATTAAAGCCCGCCTGCGCAACAGCCTGTAAATGTTCGCCCCGGTCAATGCCGCTGGCAGCAATCCACACTTCGCCCTTTTGGGGTGGACAGGCCCGGGCCAAGGCCAGGGCTGCTTCCCGATCTGTAACCAGTGTTTCCAGATCGCGGGCATTTACCTGGATGATACGCGCCCCGCTTTCCCGGGCCAAGCGCAAGTCTTCCTGGTCAAAAACCTCAACAACGGCGTGCATGCCGTGGCTTTCAGCCTGTTCCCGCAAGGAGCGCAGCACCGCGGCGTTCGGGGTCAGGCGCACGATAAGCAGAAGCGCCGACGCTGGAGTTGCCGCTGTGGCCGCTACCTGCAAGGAATCAAAGATGAAGTCCTTGCGCAGCAGGGGCGGGCGGGCCCCCGCATACAAGGCAGGGGCTGCCGCTCGCGCCAGATAGTCCAGGCAGCCGCGAAAGTGCGCCTCTTCCGTCAGGATGGAAAGGCAGTCGGCCCCCGCCGCCGCGTACTGACGCGCCACATCTTCAACCTCAAGACTTTCACAAATAGCGCCACGTGACGGCGAAGCCCTTTTATATTCGGCCACGACCGTGAGGGGTTGACCCTGAATGGTCACAGCGGAACCGGATTCTCCGCGCAGGGTCGCCAGAAAATCTGGCCGCGGCCCCTCTAGTGGAGCGGACATCCCGCCCCGGTCAGCCAGAAACCGCAGGGCGTCTACCTCGGCCTGTTTGGCCTTACGAAAACGCTCAAGCAGCATGCAGCACCTTCCTGCCAAAACCGCCGCTCACGGCTTCACGGGCACGCGCCATGCACAGCGCCATATCCATATTTTCTTCCAGCAAGTAGATAGCCAGACCCACATTGAGCGTAACCATATCCATCATGGCACGGGGGCCATTGCCGTCCAGAATATCCTTAAGCACAGCCACGGCCTCTTCCTTGCCGTTAACCGACAGGTCTTCCACACTGCAAGGCTCAATGCCGAATTCCGCAGGATCAAGAGTCATTGAGGTCACTGTGCCCGCGTGCAACAAGGCTATCTGGGCAACACCGATGGGGGTGATTTCGTCATAATTGCCCGCGCCGCAAACCACAGCGGCCCGATAAAGCGGCGACTGCAAGAGTGTTTCAGCCACAAGATCCACCAGTTCGGGACGGGCCACGCCCATGAGCAGATGGCTGGGGCGGGCCGGATTGATCATGGGGCCCAGAATGTTGAAGAGCGTACGCACGCCGAGTTCCTTGCGCACAGGGCCGATGTTGGCGAACGACGGATGAAAATGCGGCGCGAACAAAAAGGCGAAGTTACGCCTTTTGACCATTTCGGCCACTGAAGCCGGATTGTTGTCCAAAGCAATGCCCAGCGCTTCCAGAGCATCGGCGCTGCCGCACTTGGAAGAAACGGCACGTCCGCCATGCTTCACCACTCTGTAGCCCATACCCGCCAAAACAAGCGAGGTGGCTGTGGAACAGTTGAAGGAATTGCGTCCGTCACCCCCGGTGCCCACCACGTCGATGGTTGTGCCAGAGATTCCGTCCACACGCACGGCTCTGGCCAGCGCAGCTCGGGTGGCATGCGCCAGTTCCAGAGCGCTTTCACCCTTCATGCGCAGCCCCATGAGAAAGCTACCCGCCTGAGCCGGGCTCATTTTGCCGTCCATAAGCGCGGCAAACCCGGCAGCGGCCATTTCTGCACTGAGGTCTTCCCTGCGGGCCAGCCTGTCGAGAATGGTCGCAAAGTCACTGGCATCGCCGCCGGTTCCCATGATGGATTGCGGGAAGTTGCCCAGCAGGCGCAGCCCCTCGGGAGTAAGCACCGATTCAGGATGGAACTGCACGCCAACCCAGGGGCGGTCATTATAGCGCAGGGCCATAACTTCGCCTTCAGGAGCACGGGCTGTTACCGTAAAGCGGGGATTTTCGGCATCTTCGTCGGCCCGCACTATCAAAGAATGATAGCGCCCTACCCGCATGGGGTTGGGCAGGCCCGAGAACAGGCCCGTGCCGTCGTGCACGATCTCTGACTGTTTGCCATGCATGATGCAGGGCCCCACTTCAACCTTGGCACCCGCGTGCAAGCCGAGCAGCTGATGCCCCAAACATACGCCAAGCACGGGAATTCTGGGGTTCAGGCGCTTAAGGAACTCAGGACAATAACCCGCGTTGGCTGGATGCCCCGGCCCCGGCGAAATGCAAACCATAGCAAGTTCAGGGTTCACAGCCATATCCAGCACAGCCGGATCGTCATTGTGCAGCACCACAGGCTTGTGGCCCAGAGCGTAAAAAGCCTGCACAAGATTGTAGGTAAAGGAGTCGTAGTTATCTATGAGCAAAAACATATTCGTCTTCCTCCGCACGCAGGGCCAGGCGCATAATGGCTGATTTGTTGCACACTTCCTTCCATTCCATATCCGGGTCGGAATCGTGGACTATGCCCCCGCCCGCCTGCCAGAAGAGCCTGTTGTCGCGCAGCCACATGCTGCGGATGGTGATACCCATATCCAGATTTACGCTGTCCTTGTCCAGACCAAGCCAGCCTATGCAGCCCGCGTAGGGGCCACGGCTGCGTCCCTCAAGCTCGCGGATGATCTGCATGGCGCGAATTTTGGGCGCGCCGGAAACAGTGCCAGCCGGAAAGGTAGCAGCCAGCACATCCAGAGCGTCCAGCCCTGTGTCCAGACGGGCCGTGACCCGGCTTGTCAGGTGCATGACGTGGGAGTAGCGCTCCACTTCCATATAGCGTTCAAGATTTACCGTGCCGGGGCGGGCCACGCGGCCCAAGTCGTTACGGCCAAGATCCACCAGCATGACGTGCTCGGCGCGTTCCTTGGGGTCATCGCGAAGTTCCGCGGCCAGGCGTGAGTCTTCAAGATCATCGGCCCCACGCTTGCGCGTTCCTGCAATGGGTGAAAGTTGCAGGCAGCCCGCAGTGCAGCGCACCATCACTTCTGGCGAAGAACCAAAAAGCGTCAGCTCTGGAAAGGACATGTAGAACATGTACGGTGAAGCGTTAAAGCGGCGCATGCGCCTGTACAGCTCAAAAGGATTGCCCATAAAGGGGGTGGAGAACCGCACAGAGGGCACCACCTGAATGGCTTCGCCCTGACGCAGCATTGCCTTGATTTTGCCTACAAATTCCTTGTACCCCTCTTCGCCGGGTTCGGCGCAAACTCTGTCTGGATCAATGTCCGGCCCGGAACTCTTGGTTGAGGCACGCGGTTCCAGCGATTGGCGGGCGCTTTGCAAGGCACGGTGTTCGCCAAGGCTCACCTGACATAGGCGGTTGTATAGGTGGTCGAAAACCAGCACCGTGGCAGGCAGCATGAGTATGCAGTCAGCCTCATTTTCTGGCATGACAGCGGCGAGACTGGGATTGAACAAACCAGCCATGCCAAAGCCAAGGTAGCCATACAGGGCGCGGGTAATGGGCGGCAATCCGCCGAAATTTTCCGGCGGCACAACCTCAAGCGCAGCCATGAGATCCCGAAGCCCTTCAACAAAGGGACGGCCTTCAAAGGAGGACAGGGGGGCCAGCCTTTGATCCTTCATGTCCAGAACCAGCTTGCCCTCGCGGCAGAAGACAAAAAGGGCCGGGTCGCAGGCAAGAATGCTATAACGGCCCCAGCGGCCATCCACTTCTGCGCTTTCCAGCAGTATGCCGTTGCCCGTTCCCACCATGCCCATAAACAGGCTGATGGGGGTATCCATATCCGCTGGCAACCAACGAGCGGACTGGCGCAGCGTAAGCAAGTGCAACTTGTCACCGTTCTCTTTCATCTGCCGTATCCTTTGGGTTTTGAACATACAAAAAAGCGCCGCCTCCTGTGGGGAGACGGCGCCTGTATACAGCTATGCCAACGTACCGGAACTATTTAGCCCGCACGTCTCCCCTACGCAGTTGGATGCGCCACCACCAGCCCTGAAAGCTGCAAGAAATGGTGTTGGGGAATGCGTTCATTTGAATACCTTATTCCGTTACAATTTTTTAAGAAGCTACACAGCGCGCTACGAACTGTCAATGAAAATATTTAACCTTTATAATCATGCCAGCCACAAACAGGATAAGTACTGCCGCGCACCAAGCGGTATACGGGGTACATGATGACAACATGTTGCCCGTATGACAAACATTTCTACGTAAAAGCTACTCGGGCATGCGGGCAACCACTGCGAGTTCGCGCGGGGATGCTACCCACGGTTCGCCAGTGGCTACATCAAGAACATCCAAAACTTCAAATCCTGCTTCACAAATTTCTTCAGTAATCGTCTCTGGATCGAAATATTGCATCCAGTTAAAAATCTCAAAACGCCGGGCCGGCTCCACTATTAAGTAGTGGTCAAGACTTACTTTCTGCTCTGGATAGAGAATGGCGTTGCAAAAACCAAAATAGTCCTCGGCTGACCAAAACCCGTCCATCAGCTTTCGCGCAAAAGTGGTGCTTTCCTTCAAAGCTGCAAACTGCTGCGTTGTAAAAACATCGAAGACAAAAATTCCACCCGGTTTGAGCATTCGCCTGACCCTGCAATAAAGTCCCTTGCGCTGTTCGAGTGAAAGCGTGCAGAGATCACCATAGATCAAGCTGGCGCAGTCCTGCTTATCCGGCATTTTGTCCACAAGATAGTCTGCATTTAGATATCTGATGGGCAAATCATGCACAGAAGCATAGTTACGTGCATAATCAATCGAATTTGCAGAAAAATCTATTCCCGTAACATGGGCCTGCCGTTCTGCCATCTGAGCCGCATAGAGGCCGGGCCCACAGCCAAGGTCACATACGCATTTCCCGGCAAGACCAATTTTTTGGTCAATCCACGCCACAATACTACCAATGGTCTCTGCCCGGCGCGAGGCATGATCTGTTTCCGCGTTCAGATGGTTACGCAGCATCTGACCTGCTATATGTGGATCTGTCCAGATGATGTTTGTTGTATACCGGGAAAAAGGCTCTGGCTTTTCATGTAACATCTTTAATTCTTTGTACATACCAAGTTCATTCCTGTATCCGGAGCAATCGTTGTATTTTGGCTGTTGCAGCAATGTTGCACATTCCTCCAGACATACCACCGATGATTCTACTTCGCAGGAGAAGCCTTGTCGCGCATAACCCGGGCCTTGCAAATAAGTTCAGGGCGATACTCAAAGTGCATGATGTCGTATTCGTGCCACTTGCCGCCCCAGATAAACCCGGCCTGTTCCATAGCGCTGACAATCGCTGGAGGATAGCTGAACTGAAGAGGATGCGGGCGCAGCTTGCTCCAGCGCCAGTAAGGAGCAATGCGAGAACTCAAATCTATGGCAATGCCAAAAGCGTGCGGACTCAGGCGGGATTCCCCCGCAATGCGCCGCCACATGAAACCGCCGTCCATTTTAAGAAATTTCCGCAACTGGGGATCTTCACGTACAGCTTCAACCAATGCCGCGTCTGCCCCGGCCAGAGCCATGCCTGCAGCGGCTGATAACCGTAGGGGTTGCCCCGCAAGCCGTGTTGGCACAAGCTTCTTGTTCACCTGGGCTGGCGTGCCGCCATAAAGCGCGGCCAACAAATCATACGAGCGCTTCCGGCCCGGCGATACTCCGTAGGGAGTGTCAGGGCGTTCAGGTTCTAGGGGATACGGTTCAGCCATGCTGGCGCGAACGTCCACATCCCAGCCATCACCCTGATTCTGCCCATTGGCTGCACCATCTGCGGAAGAGTGCCGGGCGTACAACACGCGGCCCTTGTCGCCCACCAAAAGCCACAGGCCTTGCACATCAGAAACCAGACCAGTGATTTGCGGATACGAAGCTTTTAGACACTGCAAATCCACGCGAGTGTCCATATCATCGCTGTTTACGTCAACAAATTCTTCCATCTTTGGCGCGGGGCCGCTTGCGCAAAGCTCCCTGTTGCCGATACGGGGCACAGCAGCCTCAGACGCAGGATTATGCGCAGATGAAGAGGCGGAAAAAAGACCGGGACTGTCAGAATCTTCAACAGCGGCTGCCGCATATGAAGTGCCAACCAACATCAGGCCCAGGCACAAAAAATAGATAGAGAGTTGTTTTGCGATGCGTGTCATATCCGCAACCTACTCGCGCCCCGCTTGTCAAGGCAAGCGCTTTTGCGTACATCAGCGCCATGTCTATCTGGAAATTTCTTTTGGTTACATTCGGCTGCAAGGTCAATCAGTACGAAACTCAATCTTTGCGCGAGGCGTGGCAAAAGCTTGGCGGTGTGGAATGCTCCAGCCCTGCCGAAGCGGATGTCATTTGCGTCAACAGTTGCGCCATCACCTCCAAGGGTGAAAGAGACGCCCGCAATGCCGTCTTTCGTCTGCGTCGCGAAGCGCCGAAAGCCCGTCTTATTCTTACGGGCTGCGCGGCACGCCTGTTTGCCGATTACAAGCCCCGGCCTGGGGCGACGTGGGCGGCTCCTGACCTGCTGGTCGCGCAGGAGCACAAGGACACCCTGCTGCAAGGGCCGTGGGTTACCCCTTCTTTTGCGCTGCACAACCTGGCGCCAGACTCGGAACAGTCGGCAGAAAAAACTGCGGTAAAAAAGACTCAAGAAAAACTTCCCGAGGTTGAAAAATCAACCTCCACAGTTGCGCCCGAAGCCAGCGCGGCTGCTCAGCAGCAGGCATTCCCGCCATTTGCCATTTCTACCTTCAAGCGCGCCCGCCCTGTACTCAAAGTGCAAGACGGCTGTGCCCATCGGTGCACCTACTGTATCGTGCCCCTGACACGGGGGCGGCCCCACAGCCGCCCGGCAGAAGATATCATTGCTGAGGCCCGCCGCCTGCTTGAGGCCGGGCATGTTGAGATCATGATTTCCGGCATCAACCTCGGCCAGTACGGTCGCGGCAATGAGCACATGGGAGACTTCTGGAATCTGCTGCGCACGCTTGATGCGGCACTGGCCCCAGAGTTTGCCGGTCAGGCACGCTTTCGTATCAGCTCTCTTGAGCCGGGGCAGCTCAATGAGCGCGGGCTGGACATTATTCGTGGCTGTAGCCTGCTTTGCCCGCATTTGCATATTTCATTGCAGCACGGCAGCCAGAGCGTACTTAAACGTATGGGACGTGGGCATTACACCGCCGCCATGCTGGAAAAAGCCGTAACGTCACTTGCCGCCCATTGGCCAGTTATGGGCTTGGGCGCCGATATTATCGCCGGATTTCCTGGAGAAACCGAGGATGACGTGCAGGAACTGCTGGCGCTTATTGAACGCCTTCCCTTGAGCTATGCGCATGTTTTTCCCTACTCGCGCCGCCCGGGCACTGCTGCCGAACGTTTTGACCAGCAGGTGCCAAATCCGCTCAAGCTGGAACGTGCCGCCAGAATTCGCCAGGCAGTTGCACAGAAACAACGCGATTTTCTTGATGCGCAACTGTCGCTTCCCCACATGCTGCTGGCTGCGGATGTTTCGGGTATGGGGCACAACACTCCCCAACAACACCCTGTCAAACAGATCAAGGGCGTTAACGAATACTATGCGGCCTGCTTCATGAACAATCGCCCAAATTCGGAAAATGAAAGTTCGCTGCCCTCCCCGGCCTTGCAGGCCAACGCCGGGCTGTTGGCTGTGCGCCCAGTAGATGTGACCGACAAGGGCTTGCTTGTGGAAAAGCTGCCCGTTCGCAAGGGGCAGGACTAGGAGCAGACTGTAACCAAGCCCAGTAACGCGGGTAAGCACTTTCTGCTACAGACTGCAAAAACAGAAACAAGTTCTTTGGCAACTGAATGCTGCTGCATTGAAAAATGCCCCAGTGCAAGTCAACGGTCTTCTATTTATACAAAAACTCCCCGCAATGCGGGGAGTTTTTGTATCTCAATTGTCTGGTTCAACCGTTAGAACATGTGACCTTTGAAACGTTTAGCCGCCCGGGAAGGATTCTACCTGCCGTGCCGCAACAGCTATCATTTCCTGCGCGGTGTCTGCGACCGTGCTTATGGGCCCAGCTTCAATATTGGCGCTTTCTGTTACGCCCCCTGCCGGAGCCGGAGACGCCTTATCAGGAAGCAGGTTATCAAGGCTTTCCCCACCACTGCTAAGGCCCACATGGGCATACGGATCACCTGCCAGGCTGCTTTCTGCTGCCGACAAGCCTGCCAGCGCGCCACCATCGGGCAAGTTAGACAGATCGGAGACGTCTGATGCTGCGTGCTCTTGAGCACCCAAGTCAGCTACAAGACCAAGTCCAAGACCGTCATGCGCAGCATATCCATGCTCATTTTCATTCTCTGCGTGACTGGTTCCGTGTCCCTGATCTTGGCGGTCGTGCAGATCGTCAAACATAATCCCGTCATCATCCAGGCCAAAATCGCCAAAGGCCGCAGGCGCAATGTCAGACTCATGTATGACAACTTCGATAGGCGGCTGCACACCATCAACGTAGGCAAAGAAGCTGTCCAGCCCCGGCCTGAGGTCGTTCAGGTCGTCTATGCCGCCGAATTCTATCTTCTCCACACCCTTGAGTATGGAGCTGTTCAACCCGTTGAGCCATGAGCCGTATCGGGCGATAAACTCGCTGAGATCCGCAGCCTGAAGGATCAGGGTGTCGGCTCCCGCGCCGCCGTCAATATTCAGCGCGCCAGCCCCGCTGATTGCGCCATCGATAATGATGGTGTCGTTGCCCGCACCTGTAGTTATCTGGTTACTGCCGCTGCCGCTGCGGAAAATATCGCCGTTAAGACGAATAACATCACCTTCGCCGCCGCTGACGCTGTGCCCGAGAATGACGTTCTTTCCGGCTGTAGCGTACATAGCGTATTCGGCATTGATTTCCAGGTTCAAAGCCTGATCGCTGCCAGACTGCACGGTATTTGTGCCGCCACCGACATTATACATGCCATAGGCCGTGCCGTTGGCACTTTCAGCGTTCAGGTTGATGGTGGATCCCGTAACCGTGGCTTTGCCGTCAAGAACTATGGCAGAAAGATCGCCCTTGATGGTCATTGTGACGCTGTCGCCCGTAATACTTGCGCCGCCAAAAACGCCATATGCCTTTCCGGCCGTGGAGGTGACATTCATATCCACGTCACCGCCAGCGGTAAGGATTTGCTTGCCGCTGCCTGTGGAATAAAACCCCGCCGCCAGAGCAGCCTGGCCCTGGGCGGTAACATCAATGGTGGCATCATGCCCAACATTGATGATGTTGTCCCCGCCACCCGAACTACTACTGGGTCTAACAGAACTTTCCACACCTGTTGCCCGGCTGCCTGCAATCTCTCCCGTATTGGTTACGTTAAGGCTGAAGTTATCAGAATTTATGGTATTTGTAGCAATGGTTGAGCTTCGGCCCTGAGCCAGCACGCCGCTGGTATTGCTATTTCCACGCACAGTTATATCAACGTCTCCAGCGACGTTAATTATATTTTGTCCACTATATCTTCCATCGTACGATGCCTCTATTCCTGAAGCATTAATAGTTCCATCTGAGCTGTATCCACCATCTAACGTCACGTTCACGCTCATGTCTGACGCATCAATATTATTTTTTCCATAGCCACTGGCAACAATGCCCTTAACAGTATAGGCAGCGCCAGTTCCGGCCACGTTGACGTTAAGAGCGCCCTCCTTGGCAGAAATGTTGGCAACACCACTGCCCGCCGCATCATATCCACTGGTTGTGATGCCTATGGCGGAGCTGGCTGAGGAATCTACATCAACATTAATATCCCCATGCTTGGCCGTGACATTATTAACACCTCCGTGAGTCCAGCCCACTTCGATCCCGGTAGCTCCATAACTCACGCCACTACCCTTCTCGGCATGCACTTTGATGTTAATATCATTTTCAGCTTCAACAACGTTGGTCCCTCTGGACCACGCGTTGATGCCGGCAGTCTGGTATGTGCCTTTATCAACGTTAATATTAATGTCGCCACCGCTTTTTAACGTGGTCACGCCGCCCAAGGTCATAACAGCTGCACTGGATTGGCTGGCATTAGTCAAGCGAACGTTCAGTTCGTCCTCCGCCGTCACGTTGATGGTGCCGCTTGTCCAGTTATCCACGGTTCTGCCACTGACAGATGTAAGATCAACGGTATTACCTTCTATATCGACCGTACCCTTATCCTTCACATGAACTGCGCCTGACGAGCCTTGAACGCTCACAGCACCGCCCTTCACCTCAACAAGAGAATTTTCGCCTTCGGCATTAACACCATAAGAGGAGCTACCCTGAATGTTCACCTTGCCGTCATGCCCTGCGTCAATATAATTCTTGCCGCCAGCAAGGGAATCAACAGCATTCCTATAGCTGGTAACAGTAATATCAGAACCGTCCACACGGTTGACGCCATCAGCCCCGGCAGACATACCTGCTCCATAATTGCCTGAAACAGTAACCTTGCCATCTTCAGCAGAGATGGTATTTTTTCCGTTAGTTGCATACAGGCCGTATTGATAGCCCGTAGCGCTGACAGTGGTGCTGCCCGTGGCATTAATGGTATTGCTGCCGCCGTTCACGGCGCTGGCTCCGGCATTGGTGCCGCTGCTATTGCCGTAAACCGATATGCTGCCATTGTTTACGCTGACGGTGTTTTCACCGCCGTCAGCCAACAGGCCGCTTGTTCCCTTTATGCTCACAGCGCCATTATTACCAACAACAGTATTTTCGCCGCTGCCCGTGGCAATAGCGCCAGCTCCCCCATTGCCTGTAATGTCTATGTCCTTGCCGGCAATACTGTTCAGGCTGTTGTCCGTGGCCCGAATACCCGCCCCCGAACGCCCGAGTATGGTTATTTTTCCGTCTTCAGCAGTGACAGTGTTAGTGCCGTTGTCAGCCAGCATACCCTCGCCGTTGTAGCTGTTAACGGTAATGGTGGCGTTGCCCCGGCCTTCAAGAGTATTTTGTCCGCCACCTGTGGCCTTAACCCCGGCGAGACCATACGTTTCTGCCTTCAGGCTGCCGTCTTCAGCAATGACATGGTTCTGCCCGCCGCTTTCAGCCAGAAGGGCGTAGCCTCCGCTTTGGGTGGTCGTCAGATTAACGTTGCCGCCCTTGCCATGAATAGTATTGCTGCCGCCATTTGAGGCGGTTACGAGGTTTTTGGCGCCCGAGATGGAGATATCGTGGCCGCTGATGCTGTTTTGCCCCTCATCGGCCATAACGGCGGTGGTGTTTCCCGCATTGGTAATACTTACTGCCCCTTTGCCCATATCAATAATGTTGCCGCCACCCTGCGCGGTGGCTGCAACGCCCTGAGCTACTGTGAGCGTGCCGTCAGATGACGTAATATGCGTAGTCTGGCCCGGTTGAGACGCCAACACACCCTGATTCAACTTAATGGTGTTATAGTCGTCGGCCATCTGTTGGGGATTGGCGGAACCGCTGGCATGAATGGAGCTGCCGCCGATAACCGTGTCATTCAGAATTATTTCATCATTCCTGTCAGAAGAAACAATTGAATATGCACCAGTTTCACCCTTGCCCTGATGGAATTCACCAATGCCTTCCAGATTGGCATGATCGCCATAGAGGCTGTCGTGAGCAGAGGAATTAAAATTCTGGTTATCTGTAGCGACCAGCTCGACATTGTAGTCAAACTCATTGCCGGTATACCGGTCAGTCACCGTAACCTGGATAAAATCTATAAGCGGCTTGCCATCAGCACCCATGCGCTGCATTTCAGCAATGCCATCGGCTGTCAGGCGAAATTCCAGACGTCCCGTGCTGTAGTCAAACGCTACGTCCACCCAAGAGTTTTGCCAGCCGTCGGGCAAAGATATGGCAATTCCGTACTGCACCCAGGGCGTAGCCCCTGTGAAATCCAGGCTGCCAGCAGGAATAGCCATTGGCGGCTGCCCGTCCTCAGCAAAAAATACACTGGTGGTCACAGGATCATTGGTATTTCCTGGGTTATACAGCACAGCACGCACAAAGGGGCCGTCTGGACGGGGCAAGGGCTCTGGCCCTGGGGTAGGAGGCACTGGTCCAGGACTAGGAGGAGTGATGCCGCCAGAACTGGAACCGCCAGCCGCAGCAAGAGCAGAATCAAAGGCCAGATCGCTGCCTTGTGCCGCCGATCCCTGTAAACTCATATCAAGGCCATCCAAGTGGTCAATGCCGCCAGAGAGTTCAGCAGTGCCGTGTTCGGCGTAATGGGAGCTTCGTTCCGCAGCCGATGGGCCAGCAGCCGGAGCAAGATCAGGACCAAAAGCCTTAAAAAATTCCGCACTGGAAATCAGTTGACCATCCACTTCAAATTCAGGGGCGTTTTCACTGGAGTACGCTGTATAAAAATCAGTGATGCTGACACTTGCGCCATCATCAAACTGAAAGGTAAGGGCATCGCCTGCGCGCTCCAATATTGCTTGGTCGGCAGGAAAACCCAAAGTAATCTGGGAATTTTCACCAGAAGTTAGCGCGGTGTGCTGACCAGCCGCAGGGCGGAGTATGGAAGTGCTCATAAAAGCTCCTAGACTTCTGTTTCGTTTCATCAAACTGTATAGGAATGATGAAACGGGTTGCAATAATGCCTGACGGTACGTCAGCACTATCGTTCAGCCCGAATATTTCAGGTATGGAGTGATTTTTAGCAGGATACAGAGAATGTTCTCTGTATGAGGAGAAACATGAATATAATGTGTTCTCCCCAGATATACTGTGCAAAGGGGGCAGCACAGCAATCCATGAGGCAAGAAAACGAATCAATTCTATAATCAAAAAGAATTATCAATTCTCATAAGAAAGTAACATCTGCGGAATATTTGTCAAGTTTTATGCCCAGTTTGGCAAACCGATCCAAAAATCTAACAACTTCTGACGGTCTGTTTCTCTTACCCAATGCTGCCACAAGCGGGCAAAAATAATAAATGCCCCGTGTTTTTTCACGGGGCATTTATTCAAGTTACGTAATATTGATCGAATAAATCCGGCAAACCAATATTGAGCCGTTAAATGCTTATTTTTGCGCCAAGCAACTTGGCAAAAGCCGCAATCCAGGCGGGATGGGCCGGCCATGCCGGGGCAGTGACAATATGGCCGTCCACCACTGCGTTGGTGAGGGTTTCGTTAAACTCTCCCCACTTGGCCCCAGCGTCCACCACGTCGGGCTTCACAGCAGGATAGGCCGTGCAGGTGCGGTTTTTCAACACGCCAGCTGACACCAGTATTTGCGGGCCGTGGCAAACTGCGGCAATAGGCTTTTGGGCCGCATCAAACTCGCGCACGATTTCAAGAATGCGCGGATTCAGCCGCAAATATTCTGGAGCCCGGCCGCCGGGAATGACCAGCCCCACATAGTCGGCGGTGTTCACCTTGTCAAAGTCGCAGTTAATGGAAAAATTATGGCCGCGCTTTTCGGAGTATGTCTGGTCGCCTTCAAAATCATGTATGGCGGTGCGTACTACGTCGCCAGGTTTTTTACCCGGGCACACGGCATCCACTGCGTAGCCCAGCATAAGAAGCATCTGAAAAGGTACCATCACTTCGTAATCTTCAACGTAGTCACCGGCCAATACCAGAATTTTTTTCATATTTTTTCTCCTGCGGCTCAGGTCAAACCATGCTGACAAAAGCCCGTTTTTGCCTGCAAGAGCGGCATGATGCCACCCTTGCTTTAAGCGTACTTATGTTTATATAAGCAGGCAGAGCCTATGGGCAAGCCCTAAAACGGCCATAGCCCGATGCCAGACTACACTTTTTGTACCCATTACGGTAAGGCGGCTCCCACGAGCACAGCCTGCTGTTTTTGGCATAAGATCAAGTATATTTGAGTATTTCAGGAGATTCAACATGCCCATGTTCGACTTTGTCTGCACTGGTTGCGGTAATACATTTGAAGATCTGGTCTTCGGAGACGAAACCCCGGCCTGCCCCAAGTGCGGCGCTGGAACCAAGCGGCAGATGAGCGTGCCGAGCCCGCTCAAAACAGGCGCTTTTCCCTTCAAGCCTGGGCCAGTGCGCCCCATGAGCAAAACCAAGCCTCCTTGCGCTGCAGGCGGCTGCCCTTCATCTGGCGGCTGCCCTTCGTCTGGCGGAGCGGGCGGCCTGTCCTAGAGCAGATTAACTTTGAAGTGCATTTCAAAGTTGCCGTTCTGCCAAAAATTGCTTTTTTCGGCAGAATCCACGCTGCACTCTTGTGCAGCGTTAGAGCACATAAACTTTCTCGAAGTTACCATGCTCTAGGGGCTGTCTCTAAATAATTCTTTTGCCCAACTGTCTGCGTCAAGAGGCCGTTTTTACTCCAGTCATGTACCGTGAGAGTACACTTCTTCCGTAAAAAAGGCCTTTTTCCTTGCCCTTGGCGCAAAATTATTAATTTAGAAACAGCCCCTAGCGGAGCCACGCAGGGAACTCCAGCTGATTACCCAAAGATTTCAGCCCTTGCGCTCCTTGCGACAAGGGCTTTCTTGCATTCGTAAGGGGCTTGCTCTACACTTGTTCAGATACTCTTAACCGGGAAGGAACCTATGCTCCGCAGCATGACCGGCTTTGGCCGCTGCCTTGTTGAAAATACCCATATAATCCAGCAATGGGAGGTCAAAAGCGTCAACAGCCGCCATCTTGACCTCAAGTGGCGCCTGCCTTTGGCCGTGCGCAGCCTTGAACCCCGTCTGGAAAAAGTCGTTCGCCGTTTTGCTGCGCGGGGGCGGGTTGATATCAGCCTTATCCTGCAATATGCCCCCGGCGACACGCCCGCCATGCGGTTTGATTCCAGCCAGGCAGACGCCATGCTCGACAGCCTGTACGCCCTTGCCCAGGCCCGAGGCGAAGATTTCACGCCAGACTACAACGCGCTCTTGCAAATATCTTCGTTGTGGGGCGACAATGGCGAAGAAATGGATGAAGAGCTGACCACCAGCCTTGAAGAAGGTCTGGCGCTGGCACTGGAAGACTGGAATGATGCCCGCGCGACTGAAGGCCGCGCTCTTGGCACCGACATGCACTCACGCATTTTGCGCATGGAAGAATGGACGGGGCTTATTGCAGAACGCGCCCCGGCCATCAAGGAAGAACGCGCTAACATCATGCGCGAACGCATTGGCGAGGCTCTGGCCCAGAACGGCCAGGAACTGGAAGAAGGCCGTTTTTTGCAGGAAATAGTCGTTCTTGCCGACCGCCTGGATGTGAGCGAAGAGCTGACGCGCCTGACCACGCACCTTGAGCGCCTGCACGACCTTTTGCAGTCTGGTGGCGACGCGGGGCGACGTCTGGACTTCACCCTTCAGGAATGCTTTAGAGAAATAAACACCTGCGGCAACAAGTTGCCGGATGTGCAGCTTTCGCGCCTGGTGGTAGATTTTAAAAATGAACTGGAAAAATGCCGCGAGCAGGTCCAGAATCTGGAATAAGCCATGTCTCGTGAACGCCTGATTAATATTGGTTTTGGCAATTATGTTCTGGCGGGCCGGGTTGTTGGTATTGTCAGCCCATCATCGTCACCCATGAAGCGCCTGCGTGAAGACGCACGGTCTCAAGGGCGGCTTATTGATGCGACACAGGGGCGCAAAACGCGCTCAATACTGGTAACGGACTCAAATCACGTTATTCTTTCGTCCATCCAGCCTGAAACTATCAGTCAACGTTTTGCGCAAGAGGAAGGAATCTGATGCCCCGAAAAGGCATTGCTCTGGTTATAAGCGCCCCCTCCGGGGCCGGAAAGACTACATTGGTCCAACGCCTTCTGCGAGAATTTCCCCAGTTTGGCTATTCGATTTCCTGCACCACTCGCCAGCCCAGACAAGGTGAGGTAGACGGCAAGGATTATGTATTTCTCAGCCGCGAGGAATTTGAGCAGCGGCGCGCCCAAGGGTATTTTGCAGAATGGGCAGAGGTGCACGGCAATCTTTACGGCACCCCGTTGGCTCCTGTGAAAGACAGCTTGCAGCGTGGACAGGATGTGCTTTTTGACATTGACGTACAAGGCGCGGCCCAGTTGAAGCTTTCGCTGGCTGAGGCCGTCTTTATTTTCATCCTTCCGCCCAGTATGACCGAGCTGGAACGCCGCCTGCGTAGCCGTGCTCTGGACGATGAAGCTACCATCGAGCGCCGTATGGCCAATGCCCGGCAAGAGATGCTTGAATCCCGCTGGTACGATGCATTGGTGATTAACGACGACCTAGACACGGCGTACGACGCTCTGCGCTCAGTCTTTGTGGCGGCAAGCCTTGCGCCATTCCGCAGCCCAGACCTGCCGGAAGCTCTGCTGGACAGCTGAGAAACCATACCCTCACAGCATCAAAAGCAGCCGCACGGCTTGTGCGGGATATACACGAAATGAAATTACTGGACACAGGTTCATGACAAAAGCGCTTTCCAATCCACAGCTGATAGTTGCTCTGGACGTACCGCACAAAACGGAAGCTCTGGCCCTTGCCCGCACACTGGCAGGCACCGCTCCCTGGTGCAAGGTGGGCATGGAAATGTTCACCCATGCCGGGCCAGCCTTGCTTGAGGAGCTGGTTGCACTGGGCTACAAAGTATTTCTTGATCTCAAGTTTTACGACATCCCCCATACGGTAGCTCAGGCTGTTAAGGCGGCCTCGGGCATAGGCGTGGACATGATAACCCTGCACTGTCAGGGCGGCGAGCGTATGTGCCACGCTGCCCGAGAGGCTGTGGCTGGCCTGCCCGGCAAAAAGCCCCTGCTCTTCGGCGTTACAGTGCTCACAAGCTTTGCCCAGGGTGAAATGCCGGGCATACAGGAAAGCACTGCCGACTTTGCGCTTACCCTGGCCAAAGGTGCGCAGATGTGGGGCCTGGACGGCGTGGTCTGTTCCGGGCATGAGGCCTCAGGCATCAAGGCATCTTGCCCTGCCCTCATGTGCCTGTGCCCCGGCATACGCCCATCCGGCTCTGCAGCAGATGACCAGCGCCGTACAATGACCCCGGCTATGGCTGTGGCTGCCGGAGCAGACTATCTTGTGGTGGGCAGACCCATCATCGCCGCACACGACCCACGCGTTGCGGCTGAGCAAATTTTGGCAGACATGACTTCTGCTGCATAGCAGCATGTCACCTCTGAAAAAGTGCACAGGCCTTACCACTGCACGAGAATGCAGCGAGCCGTAACACGGCGTGGATTCTGCCGAAATTACATTTTCGACAGAATGACAACTTTGAAATATGAAACGTTTCAAAGTTAATCAGTTCGAGAAACGGGGATTCAGATGGCTGGCCAGGAAATTATAAAAAACACGCAAACGGCTTCCAAGCCAGATTCAGGCGCAGCGCCGGGAAATAAAAAAACCGAAGTGCGCGGCGTGTTTTCAACGCAGGAAATTCGCCGGGTGGGTACTGGCACCACGACCCGTAAAACAGTACAAAAAGCGTTCTGGTTTATTGAGCAGCACGGCAATGTTTTTGAATGCCAGCCGCTCAACACCAACTACGTGCCCAGCGGCCCCAAACGCAAGATCACTATGGACGAACTTATCGCCAAGTTCGCCCCGGAGCCGGAATTTTATCTCAACTCCGTCTATCCCAAGATGCAGGAAATGCAACGGGCAGTTGATAGCGGCGACGAGCACAGGGAAAAAGGGGAAAGCTTCACCGCCGAGTTCGAGTACTCACGCGCCCTCAAAATAGACGAGGATAACGTG
Organism: Desulfovibrio intestinalis; assembly: GCF_014202345.1. NCBI lineage: Bacteria > Pseudomonadati > Thermodesulfobacteriota > Desulfovibrionia > Desulfovibrionales > Desulfovibrionaceae > Desulfovibrio > Desulfovibrio intestinalis. The sequence continues at coordinate 426,178 of NZ_JACHGO010000002.1, read as the reverse complement.
CGGGCCAACTTCGGCATTGGCCTTACCTACCTTGAGCGCGGCGATGCCAACAAGGCGCAGGACATTTTTGAGCGCCTGGTAAAACTGGACGGCGCTTTTGAGGCCGAGCACAAGCATCTGTTCAACGATTTCGGCATCAGCCTGCGCAAGAACAAAATGCTGGAGCAGTCTCTGGAATATTATCGGCGCGCTCTCGAACTGACAGAGAATGACGAAAATCTTTATATGAACCTGGCGCGGGTGCTGCTGGAGACCAGGGATATCAGCGGTTGTGTTGATAATCTGCTCAAGGCTCTTGAAATTGCCCCCAGGCACGAAGCGTCGCTCAAGTTCCTTGCGTGGCTTATCCAAAACAAACTCGTGCCCGCCGACAAAATTGATGGCGTCCGCGCAGCCTTGCAGGCCGTGGCGCAGGGCGCTGGCTCCACATCCTGAAATAGACATAGATTCTGAGGTTCCGTGAAAAACTGGCTTTTCCGCGTGCCCCCTGAGGGCACCCCCGCTTCGGCGCCCTCCTCATGGGCTGAAGATCTCTCCATTTCTCCCCTATTGCTGGAAATTCTCTGGCGGCGCGGCTTTGCGCAAAAGCAAACCATCAATACTTTCCTTGATGCCCGGCTTGATACGCTGACCCCGCCCCACCTGTGGCCGCAAGTTCCAGAAGCCGCACAATTGCTGGCGCAAGAGCTGCTGGCGGGCAAAAAACTGGCGGTATGGGGCGACTATGATGTGGACGGCATCACGGCTGCGACCCTGGTGCTTGATGTGCTGGAGAGTCACGGGCTGGAAGCCCTTTGGCATATCCCTGACCGCCGCAGTGAAGGTTACGGCCTTAATGTTGCTCAGGTAGAGGCTCTGGCGGAACAGGGTTGTGGCATTCTGCTTACCGTAGACTGCGGCATCGCCGATGTTGAGGCAGTGCAACGCGCAAGACAGCTGGGCATGACCGTTGTCGTCTCTGACCACCACCTGCCCCAGGAAAACTTGCCGCCAGCTCATGCCCTTTGCAATCCCCGCTTATGCCCTGCAGACTCTCTGCCCTGCCAGCACCTGGCAGGGGTGGGTGTGGCCTTCTACCTTATGGGGGCAGTCAACGCGGCTCTGGCCCCGCATACGGGCCGTCGTCACAAAATGGACCTCTGCCTTGACCTGGTAGCTATGGGCACCCTGGCCGACCTCATGCCCCTTACAAGCGAAAACCGCATTCTGGTACACGCAGGTCTTCAGCATCTGGCCAGGGCTTCGCGCCCCGGCATTGCCGCTCTCAAAGTCGCTAGCGGCATGGATGCCAAAACCAAGCTCTCCAGTGGCCAGGTAAGCTTTCAGCTTGTCCCCCGCATCAATGCCGCCGGGCGTATAGGCAATGGCGAACTTGCCCTGCGGCTCCTGCGGCAGAAAGACTTTTCTTCTGCCCTGCCCCTGGCCCAGCAGCTCGACGCGCTTAATACAGAGCGCAAGAGCGCAGAAAGCGAAATCCATAATGAGGCCCGTATTCAGGCTCTGGACATGCTCTCGCGTGAACCGCTGGCCAGCCTCGTGCTGTATGGGGAAAACTGGCATCCCGGCATTGTAGGCATTGTGGCTTCACGCATTGTGGAAGAATTTTACCGCCCGACCATCATACTTTGCCGCGATCAGGGAAGTCTCAAGGGATCGGGACGCTCGGTGCGGGAGTTTGACTTGCACGCGGGGCTGAACCAAACCTCCGAGAATCTTCTGGGATTTGGCGGGCACAGGCTGGCGGCAGGCGTGCGCCTTGCCCCTGAAAATCTTGGCAGTTTCCGCAGCGCTTTTGAGGCTGTTGTATCCCAAAAACTCGGCACAAGCCCCTTAAGCCCAAGCCTGACGCTGGAATGCCAGCTCAGTTTTGATCAGGCCAGCAACCAGAGCTTTCTTAAAGAGCTTGAAATGCTCCAGCCTTTTGGCCCAGGCAATGCAGAACCTGTTTTTGCCTCCCCGCCACTGCTCGTCAAAGAGCGCTTGCCTCTGGGCAGAGGCGGCGAACATGTGCGGCTGCGCCTTCAGGACGAGCACAGCGGACTTATACTCACAGCCAAGGCGTGGCGCATGGGGAAGGCATTGACGCCAGACGTTGTAGGCAAACGCATTCGCGTGGCCTATACCCCGCGCCTTGATACATATAATGGCATTACTTCCGTGGATGTGGGCATCAAGGACTGGCAGCCAGCCTCTTGATCGAAACATATTCAGATATATGAAAACCGCCTTTGAGGCGGTTTTCTTTTTTCAGCGCAGAAATACGGCAGTTCAAAGCCTGAGCAGACAATTGCAGCCAAGGCCCCCCAATGCCAAAATCTGGAGCATACCTTTTGAGAGTATTTGTCTAGAGCATTTTAATTTTGAAATGCTCAGGTGGCTGCGTGAGCAGACACCCGCCGTGGAGGCGTAAGCACAATTTATTTGTGCGATTAAGCGCCGTAACGAGCGTGTATTAAACTTTTAAAATGCACATTTTCAAAGTTAATCTGCTTAAAGTACTCTGGATGCTCAGTCCCAAGGCGGCCACAACGTTTGTTCAGCCTGGGTCTGCCCAATCTTGGGTATAATCTGGCTCAAGCAGTGCAGATCAAAAGGCATTGGCAGCCTGTGCGCCGCCTGGGGCATTTCAACACTGCAAAAGCATATTTTCAACGTCTTATCGGCAAAGAGCTTGGGGCAGATCTTTCCAGCTGGTAGTCATGCTTGGCGAACAGTGTTTGCACCGTAAATGCCACTTGGCTTCTTGCGGGCCCTCTGCACCAAAGTGTACGGCTCCCCGCCCGAATTTACTGTTGATGCCGTCCAGGGCCATCATCAGCGCTGTTTTGCGTATATCATTCACAGGCGTGGCCTCGGCAAACAAACTGCCTTGCAGGCAGTCCTGTGGGCAAAGATCGTAAAGCATTATGCCAGCTTTGGCATACGCAGGCCCCTCTTTGTACATGGAGGCTAATAATTTTCTGCCAGCTTGCAGCATTGTGACAGTATCCGCTGTTGCGGGCTGAAACGAATGTTGCGCTGTTGCGTCGAAGGATGGCCGATTGGCATGCCGGGACGTGCGTATATGAACTGCAATGCCACCCGCCACGAGTTTCTGGCGGCGCAAGCGCTCCCCAGCGCGTACTGTAAAGGTGGCCACAGCCTGTTCCAGCGAGGCCAGATCATAAACCTTTTCACCAAAGGAACGGGAAGACACCAGCGTACGCCGCGGGGTTGGCCCCTCATCTTCGCCTATACAGGGGACGCCTCTCAGCTCCATAGCAGTCTTCCAGCCTGAAATGGTCAAGAACTTGCGCAGCCACAAGTCGCTGGTTTCACGCAAGCCCCAGGCGGATGTCACGCCGACCTCATGCAATTTTCTGCTTTGCCGCCAGCCAATGCCCCACACCTCCCGCACGGGAAGTGCACGCAAAACAGTTTCTGCAACGTGCAAAGCCGTATCCCAAATATGCACGCCCGATGTTTTTTTTGCCAAATGATTGGCAAGTTTCGCCAGCGTTCTTGTAGGGGCAATTCCTACGGACACCACCATTCCCGTCCATTGTCGCACGGTCTCACGCAGCTGCTGTGCTATATCTTCTGCATTGGCTGCCAAGGGGCCGTCCAGGCGCACAAAAGCTTCATCAATGGAGTATTGTTCCACATACGGGCAGATGTGCTCCAGCGTTGCCATTACTCTGGCGGAGATATCGCCATACAGCGCGTAGTTGGAAGAAAAAACCGCAACATTATGCCGCTGGAGCTGCACGCGGGCTTTAAACTCCGGCTCGCCCATAGGAATACCCAAAGCCTTGGCTTCAGCCGAACGGGAGACAATGCAGCCATCGTTGTTGGAAAGAACTACTACCGGGCGGGCCGACAAATCGGGACGGAACAGCTTTTCACAGGATGCATAAAAATTGTTGCAGTCCACCAGCGCCCATAGCGGCTGACTAAAGTTTGTGGATGACATAGGTCACCACTCCCCATATGTGAACGTATTCGTGCTCTGTTATGTCAATTTCAGGATATTCGGAGTTTTCCGGCATCAACACTACCCTGTTCTGGCTGCGTACAAGCCGCTTGACGGTCAGTTCCCCATCCAGAGCGGCAATCACAATACGATTATGGGTGGCAGATTCCGAACGGTCTACCACTAAAAGATCACCATCGTGGATTCCGGCATTTATCATAGATTCGCCGTGAGCCCGCAAAAAAAAGGTCGCAGCCTCATTTCGGACCAGATGCCTGTGCAGGTCGAGACGGCAGTCGAGAAAGTCATCAGCAGGCGAAGGAAATCCGGCTTCCACGGGCGAAAGATAGAGCGGCAGACCTTCACGGTCTGGGGGACAATCTGCCCCGCCAAGAATTTCTAGATGGGCGGATGAGCTTTTCATGCGCGCAAAATAGCGTGCCTCTCTACCAAGAGCAAGGGCAAGACCAGAGGCAAGGCCAACCGCTGTACCGCCACGAGAAAGCCCTGTTCACACGTCAGCAACTGAAACTCTCAGCGTTGAACAGAACACCCTCAAAATGTCGGTTAATTTTACAATAATTGCAGTAAGTTTATGCTTTCAGCAGTACCTATTGGCTAGCCACTCCCAAAAAGGATGGCGTCTATTCCGCATTATATGGCGGCCTTTCACCAAAATGCACGCCCAACAATCAACTGCTACGGCAACAACGACATAAATTCAGCTAGTGCTTACCACAGTACCTCTTCACACATAATAACTATATAATTTCATATATAAAAACCAACACACATTAAAAAAATAGCCATTTTATATACATCTTCTATTATATACAACTTATGACCACATTTTTTATTTAATAAATAATTATATCATATCGTTAAGCTCTTATTATTTTCAGAATACATCAATAAACTTATTATGGATCAAGCAGCAATGTTTAATACTTCATCATAGTAACCTATTTACATCTATAATAAAGATTGAATTTGAAGAAAATTCAATCTATGTTTAAAAATCGCTCAGGACGATATTTCGTGGAGACTACGCCATGCCCAGCACACATTTTCCAAACATAGACCGCATATTGGCCGAAAAGCCACTAATGGGAACAGAGCGAAAAATTTTGCTTATTGTTATAGCTTCAATTTTTTCCACTGCCCTGTTTACTGTTTTCATATTTTACCGGTTCTTGGTCTATGATTTTAACGACAGGATCCTGAACCGCTCTGAAGCGATATTTTCGCTACTTCTGAGCCGTATTCCCGCACAAAGCGTCATAGAGCTCAACAATCCTGAAGACGAAAATACTGAAGCATACCAACAAGTCCACGCATTGCTTGATGGCATTCGCAAAACTACAGTTGTACGCTATTTATATACTGCAAAGCTTGGAAATGATGGACACCCCATATATATCGTTGACGGCCTGTCTCCGGAAGTAGAGGATTTTCGCGCCATCGGCGCCCCTATTGAAGGAGAAATTGTACCCATCGTGACTCAATGTCTTGATGGACAGGCAGTGCATGGGCCAAAGGCAATGGAAACTTCGTGGGGAACTATCATGCCAACCTGCAAGCCAATCAAGCAGGGGGACATCACGGTTGGCGCGCTGGTTATAGAGTTTGACGTGCAATCTTTTGTCGATAACACCCATCGGTCCATCTTGATATGTCTAGCATTTTCGTTCGGTGTGGCCATTGTTGTCACTATGGTGACTGCATGGCTATTAAAAAAACTGTCTGTTCCCCTGTACCGCAAGTTGGCCTATACCGACCTGCTTACTGGCGCATTCAACCGAAATGCCTTTGAACTGGATATTCGGCATATAACCAATGAAAAGAAAGATGGATTGGTTGTATTGTGCAGCGACATCAACCTGCTCAAAACAATTAACGACCAGGCCGGGCACGCCGCAGGAGACGCCCATATACGTGCTTTTGCCCGCCTGCTGCGATACAAGCTTAAGGATTTTGGCCAAACATACCGAACTGGTGGAGACGAGTTCACAGCATTGCTGCATAATATTACGATGTATGAACTCAACGAACAAATGGCAAAACTACAGTCCATTACTCAAAATATATCTATTAAGGGATTTCAGCTAACGTTTTCTTACGGCATGGCCCAGTTTGACCCGGCGGTTGATGATACAGTGCATGCCACACTCAAGCGGGCAGACCTCAAAATGTATAGCAATAAAAACAAAACAAAGTTGCTGCAAGACAGTTTTCAGGTAAGCGCAGACCCACGCTAGTCTTTGCTACACACATCGTTGCGATGCGTTTGGCGGCATAAAAAACGCCCGCAAAGAAACATCTTGCCCCTTTGTATCAGCGCAATTCCTGAGACAATCATCAACAACAGCAATTCGGGCGCAAACGGCAATCACCGGGGCAAGCCCACTCAAATGCGCTGGGTAGTGCAGTGTAGATCCCTGCTGAGAGCTAGCAGCATGCCTCATCTGCGGGTAGCTGCACATGGCGACGCCCCCCAT